>JBAZYW010000001.1:0-24491 GCA_041659125.1 Gallionellaceae bacterium
AAAGGCAAGGGTGAAATAAAAACTGCGCAGACCGTCTGTTTTGAAATCCTGCGCGACATTGTGCGCGAAGCACGGCAGTTCAACGCGCGCGAATTCCGCATTCTCGCCTCGCAACCCGTCATCGACCTGTTCCTCGACGAAGAATCGCAAGGTTTGGCGCAGCTTTCCGACTTCATCGGCAAAAACGTCTCCCTGCAAGTCGAGACTAGTTATTCGCAAGAACAGTACGATGTCATCCTGATGTAGGGTTAGCGCGTTACTCCCGACGGTCTGCTAGACTACGCATCGCACCGATAGAGTGCATTCAATCAACAAACCGATCAGGGAGATCACATGTTTAAAAAGCTTTCCGCAGCCTTGCTGGCTGCTTCTTTCGTTGCCACCCCGGCATTTGCCAATGACCACGGTGAGCACGGCGACGCGGCCGTGGCCCAAACCTTCATCAAAGAGATCCAAGCCGATCAGGCTGGCTATGCCGGCATAAAAGGTGCGACCTTCTTCCAAGAACTCTCCAAGGGTCAAAAACCGCGCGCCACTGTGGTGACTTGCTCGGATTCGCGCGTGCATACCAACATGCTCGACAAGACGCCCGAAGGCGACCTGTTCATGGTGCGCAACATCGGCAACCAGATGGCAACCTCTCTGGGCTCAGTGGAATATGGCGTCAACCACCTGAACTCATCTTTGCTACTCATCATCGGACACTCTTCCTGCGGCGCGATCAAAGCAGCAAGCAGCGATTACTCCTCGCTGGAGCCGGCCATCAAGAAAGAACTGGATACCATCGGCAAAGTGACCGGCAACATCGACGGTGTCAAAGCGAACGTGAACAATCAGGTCGCAGCCGCTACCAAAGAGTTCGCGGACAAAGTTAAGGCTGGGCATCTGGTGATCATCGGCGCTGTATATGACTTCGCCGACGACATGAAGCAAGGCGCAGGGAAATTGAACGTCATCAACGTGAATGGCGAGACCGATACCGCCAAGATCGCCGCTGCGCTTTCTGCCAAACCGGCAGCCGCAAAAAACGAACACGCGCATCACTAAGCATTCGAAGCAGTACCCGAAAAGCGGCCTCCGGGCCGCTTTTTATTGTCTGTCGCACGTGAATTAGGCCGAAAATCCCGATCTTTTTCCGCCTTTCATGACGGCACACCCTGCTAGACTGATCTTCGTTGCCGGGAATATCCCACCTCTATTCGGAGATGCGCCATGAAACAAATCTTCTGGTCGGCCTGCGTGGCCGCGCTAGCCGTATTAAACCCGATGGACAGCCACGGCGCTGAAAGCAGAGAACGCATCAGCGTCATCAATTTCCTCAACACGCTCAAATCTGAGAACACCGCTTACTACACCGGACACAAGATCGAATTCTTTGCCGATCTGGCCAAAGGTCAATATCCGTCGGCAACGGTGGTCACCTGCTCGGACTCGCGCGTGCAAACCAACATGCTGGACTCCAGCCCGGAAGGCAAGTTATTCATGGTGCGCAACATCGGCAACCAGCTCGCCACAGCCGAGGGTTCGGTCGAGTACGGCGTACACCATCTGCATACGCCGGTACTGTTATTCATCGGCCATTCGCGTTGCGGCGCGATTGCGGCCGTGGGCGGCAACTATTCCAAAGAATCGCCCGCCATCAAACGCGAGTTGGACACTATCACCATCGGCAAAGAACTTTCCAGCATGGATGGCATCAAGGCCAATGTCCATAACCAGGTAGCCGCCGCCATGCTCAAGTTCGACGACGAACTCAAAGAAGGAAAACTCACGGTGATCGGAGCGATACTGGATTTTACCGACGACCTGCATCAAGGCGCGGGCAAACTCAACATCATCAACGTGAACGGCGAAACCGACCCGGCCAAGCTGGAAAATCTGGAAAGCCTGCTCCCTAAGCCCAAAGGCCCCGCCGCTAAATCAAGGAAATCGGCTCACTAAAATCTCGGCTCACAGCCAGACTGAAAATCTGACACCCAACTGCTACTCCCCCTAGCCCAACGCTTTTAGCAGCAACTTCGCGGCCAACCCCAGCAACAACACGGCAAATAATTTGCGCAGCACTGCCACGTTCGTGCGGTGCGCTGTTTTTGCACCCAGCGGAGCGGTGATGACGCTGACGAGGGCACACCCCAGCATGGCAGGCAGATAGACATAACCCAAGCTTGAGGACGGCAGGTTGGCCGCGTGCAGACCCGTGACGATATAGCCTATGCTGCCGCCCACGGCAATGGGAAAGCCGATGGCCGAGGCTGTGCCGATGGCATGGCGTATCGGCACATTGCACCAGAGAAGGAAGGGCACAGTCAGTGTGCCGCCGCCGACGGAGACCAGCGTGCTGATCCATCCGGTAACAGTTCCCACGAGGGTCATGCCCGCGATGCCGGGCAGTTGACGCGCGGCATGCGGGCGGATGTCGAGCAGAATTTGCGCCGCCGCGAAGCACATGAACAGCGCGAAAAAAATAGTCAGAAATAATGGCGGAATGCTCGCGGCGACCAGCGATCCGATAGCCGTGCCGCACAGGATGCCGGGGCTGATGCTGGATACAACGCGCCAGTTCACTGCACCGTGCTGATGGTGCTTGCGCGTGCTGGCAATAGAGGTGAACAGGATGACAGCCATCGCGCTGCCCAGCGCGAGGTGCATGGCATGTTCAGCGGGGAAGTGCTGCGCCTCGAACAGCATCAGCAACACAGGAACCAGCACCGTACCGCCGCCGATGCCGAACATGCCGCCGAGAAATCCGGCAACCGCACCGAGTATCAAATACGCGGCAATCCATTCCATCACTCGTGTACCAAGCGCGAGTTGATGAACGCCCACTCTGCCGGATCAAGCGGGGTAATGGAGAGGCGGTTTCCGCGCTGCAGGGTGCGCATGGCCGCCAATTCTGGATATTGGCGCAACTCATCGAGCGGAATAAGCGCGATTTTCTTCACCAGTTGCACATCCACGTTGAACCAGCGCGGCTGTTCCAGCGTGGCCTTGGGGTCGAAGTATTTGCTTTTCGAATCGAACTGCGTGGCATCGGGATAGGCGAGCGCGCTAACTTTGGCAATACCGGCGATGCCCGGCTGTTTGCAGTTGGAATGATAGAACAGCACGCCGTCGCCGATGCTCATCTGGTTGCGCATGAAGTTGCGCGCCTGATAGTTGCGCACGCCATACCACGCTACGGTTTGATGCGGCAATGCAGCGAGGTCGTCGATACTGCAATCGGCGGGTTCGGACTTCATCAGCCAGTAGCGCATATTCTTTCTCCCCAAAAGAAAAGTGCGACCCCGAAAGATCGCACTGGAATAAAGTCCCCGCCTGTGTCGTTGACTCAATGTCTTGAACCTGGGTTCAAGTGGGTCGGTTCCCGGTTACATCAGGTGCATCCATAAAGGACGCTCACAACAGTAACTTGAATGGGGCGCAACCTAAGCGTTAGCTCATTGGTTCAAAGAATTATGAATCTGACGAACACCGCAGGGACAAACCTAAAACAACTTATCCTGATCCGCCAAAGCCGCATCGATAGTTGCCTGCATAGTTTGCATTCTACGCTTGTATTCACCCATATCAACCCCGCTCCCGAGTCGGGTAGAAAGAAACTCATGGGCGATGTTGAGCGCCGCCATAATCGCGATCCGCTCCACCGAAGCGATTTTTCCGGCATCGCGAATTTCGCTCATTTTTTTATCGAGATATGCGGCCGCTTCGAGCAGTTCCGCTTTTTCATCTTCCGGGCACGCGACGCGAAACTCGCGATCCAGTATTTTCACATCCAGCGCGTGTACTTTGTTACCGCTCATATTTTTTCTTCGGGAAGTTTGGCCAGAATGTGTTCCAGACGCGATTTGGCGCCGTTGATCTTATCCTCGTTCTGGCGGGCATGGCTGAGCGCTTCGGCGAGATCCTGGCGCAGTTGATGGTTCTCGGCGCGCATGCGCTTGGTCAATTGCACCAATTGAGCGAGTTTATTCTCTAATGTGTTCAGTTCACCTTGCATGGCGCGCACTATAGTTTAAAAAATCCTGCCGAGTCAAACGCTAACAATGGATTGTGCAAGTATTTTGGCGAACAAGGAGACTTCGGCGCGGCTCTGCTACAATGCACTCCGCTTCAAGGTGCTGCCTGACTAGCGTCATGCAGTTAAACGGGAAACAGGTGAAGTGCCTGTGCTGCCCCCGCAACGGTAAGCAAGTGTGGATTTCCAGTAGGCCACTGTGAGCAATCATGGGAAGGCGGAAAATCAAGACTTGTGAGCCCGGATACCGGCCTGAGAGCAAAAACAAACAAAAGAGATGATGCGGGTGGCACATCAGGACAATTCGCGACAGATTACCCGTTCGCGTTCCGCTTTTTCCGCCCCCATCTCTCTTGATATTTTATCGTTCCAACAGGAACGCATGAAAATTTTCAGGAGCGAGTCAGATGAAACCCGAACTTTCAGGCGCTGCGCAAGCATGACAGAGGCGATCCCGTCCGCCGACGAACGCCACCGCGCCCGCGCGCAACGCCACAAGGAAGTGGTGGACGCGAAGATCGCCCGCGCCACCGAGAAGCGCGGCGTGGTGCTGGTGCATACCGGTAACGGCAAAGGCAAGAGCACCGCCGCCTTCGGCATGATCGCCCGCGCGCTCGGGCACGGCATGCGCGTCGGCGTGGTGCAATTCATCAAGGGTGGCTTCTCCACCGGCGAGGAAACTTTCTTCCGCCGCTTTCCCGAGGTCGAGTATCACGTGATGGGCGACGGCTTCACCTGGGAAACCCAGGACAAGCAGCGCGACATCGCCTCGGCGCAGGCCGCATGGGATGTCGCTTGCGCGATGTTGCGCAATCCGGACATCGCGCTGGTGGTGTTGGACGAGATCAACATCGCGCTGAAGCTGCATTATCTGGAAGTCGAACAGGTACTGGAGGCATTGCGCAGCCGCCCCGCGATGCAGCACGTGGTACTGACCGGGCGCGCCGCACCCGATGCACTCATCGAATTTGCCGACACAGTGACCGAGATGCGTATGCTCAAGCATGCATTTGCGGCGGGCATAAGCGCTCAGGAAGGCATTGAACTGTGAGCGCCGTACGCCATTGCCCTGCCCTGCTAATCGCCGCCCCCGCCTCCGGCCAGGGTAAAACCACCGTTACCGCCGCGCTAGCCGCCTATCACCGCAGTCAGGGGCGCCGCGTGCGCGTGTTCAAGACCGGGCCGGATTTCCTCGATCCGATGATTCTGGAACGCGCATCGGGCAACCCGGTTTATCAGCTCGACCTGTGGATGGGCGGCGAAGCGCATTGCCGCGAATTGCTTTACCGAGCCGCAGCGGATGCCGACCTGATACTCGTCGAGGGCGTGATGGGCATGTTCGACGGCGCGCCCTCCAGCGCCGATCTGGCTGAGCTGTTCGACATTCCGGTGCTGGCGGTGATAGACGCGAGCGCGATGGCGCAGACCTTTGGCGCAATCGCGTACGGGCTGATGCATTACCGCCCGAACCTTGAATTCTTCGGCGTATTGGCCAACCGCGTCGCGAGCGCCAATCATGCCGACATGCTCGGTGAAAGCCTGCCGGACGACATACGCCATTTTGGCACACTGCCGCGCGAAGCTGAACTGAGCCTGCCTGATCGCCACCTCGGGCTGGTGCAAGCGCAGGAAATCGCCGATCTCGACCAACGCATCGCGCATGCCGCCGACAAGCTGGCGCAACAAAGCTGTGTTGCCCTGCCTGAACCGGTCGCCTTCTCGTCGGCTCATGCTGCCGAGCCTCGGCGCAGCCTCGCGGGCGTCACAATCGCGGTAGCGCGCGATGCGGCCTTCTCGTTCCTGTATCACGCGAATCTCGATGTGCTGCGCGCGTTGGGTGCCGAGCTTGCATTCTTCTCCCCGCTGACGGACACACAGTTGCCAGCTGCCGACAGCCTGTATCTGCCCGGCGGCTACCCGGAACTCCATCTGCAACAACTGCAAGACAATGTTGCGATGCGCGACGCGATACGTGCACACCATGCCGCGAATAAACCTATCTTTGCCGAATGCGGCGGCATGCTCTATCTGCTCGAATCCTTGACCGACGCACAGGGAAACCGTGCCGAGATGACGGGAATATTGCCGGGGTATGCGGTGATGCAGAAAAAACGCGTCAATCTCGGCATGCACAGCATAACGCTGCCCGAAGGAGAGTTTCGCGGCCACACCTTTCATCATTCCATGACGGAAATACCGTCCGCACCGATTGCGCTGACCACACCGATGCGCGCGCGCGGCAAGCCCGAGGCCGCATATCGCATCGGCAACGTGCACGCCTCGTATTTGCATTATTATCTGCCGTCAAACCCGGTGGCTGCCGCACATTTTTTTACCCCGTAACTCATCATTCGATTCACTAACCAAAGGAGAACATCATGCATATCGAACCCGGAATCATCGCCCAAGCCAAGGTCATAGCTGCCAACGTAGGCGCAGCCGGAGTGCTGCTTGCCTATACGAAAGACCTGATCAAGAACCCGGCAGACATCGTGCGCATGCTGGTGGCGGCAGTATTTTTCTCGCTGTTCATGCAAGCCTTTCACGTTCAGGTGGGGCCGTCCGAGTTGCATTTCGTCGGGGCGATGGTGATTTATCTGACCCTGGGTTTTGTGCCCACTTTGATCGGGTTTGCCGTCGGTCTGCTGCTGCAGGGCGTACTGTTTGATCCGCTGGACCTGCCGCATCTGGCCGTGAACAGCCTGTCGCTGATCGTGCCGCTGATCGCCGTGCATTACACGCTAGGGCGCAAACTGCGCGAGCAGGATAGCGTCATCACCTGGAAAAATATCCTCAAGCTGGATGCCGCATATTACAGCGGCGTCACCGTGATGGTCGGCTTCTGGCTGGCAATGAGCAACGTGGCGACATCGCTCAGCGCATGGGCTGCTTTCGCATCAAGCTATCTGGTGCTGGTCGCCTGCGAACCGCTGCTGACCTACGCCGCATTGCGTTTGCTCAAGCGCCATGAGGGCAGCAAAATCGTCGACATCTGCTTTGCGGTTAAGCCGCTCAAGTTGGCCTAATGGGTAAAGTTTGGTTCGTCGGAGCCGGGCCGGGTGATCCCGACCTGCTCACAGTCAAGGGACGTCGCCTGATCGAGTCGGCCGGAGCGGTTCTGTATGCCGGCTCACTGGTCGATCAGGCCGCGACGCTATACGCGCCCGCCGGAAGCGCCGTGCGTGACTCCAAGGACATGACGCTGGAAGAGATCAGCGCATGGTTGATTGCTCATGCCGCGCACGGCGATGTGGTGCGCTTGCAGACCGGCGATCCCGGCCTGTATGGCGCGCTGGTCGAGATGGGGCGTGCGCTGGATGCGGCAGGCATCGAGTGGGGTGTGGTGCCGGGCGTCTCCTCGGCGATGGCTTCCGCCGCTGCCGCCTGCGAGACGCTGACGTTGCCCGAAGTCACGCAGACCGTGATTCTCACAAGAGTGGCAGGGCGCACGCCGATGCCCCCCGGCGAAGACCTGGAGGCTCTGGCATCGCATCACTGCACGCTGTGCATCTATTTGTCGATCACGCTGTTGCACGAAGTTCAGCGCGCGCTGCGCGCCGCAGGCTGGGCAGAGGATGCGCCCATCGTGGTGGTGCAAAAAGCCAGCTGGCCGGGCGAAGAGAAGATCGTGCGCGGCACGCTGACTGACATCAAGCGCCGCTGCCAGGACGAGAAGATCGGCGCGCAGGCGATGATCATCGCCAGTCCCGCACTCGGCGCGCGCCATTGGCAGGAAGTCGCCCGTTCCAAACTTTATGATCCTGAATTTTCCCATCGCTTCCGTCGCGCAAAAGAGGATGCAGCATGAATAAAACAGTTTTATTGGTCGGCCACGGTTCACGCCAAAATGACGGCAACGAAGAGATACTGCGCTTCGCCGAAATCTGGCGCGCCCGGCACGAAGACACGAATGTCGAGGTGTGCTTCATCGAACACGGCAAGGTGCTAATGAGCGAGGGTCTGGACAAGGCCGCCGCCAGAGGCAAACCGGTCATCGTCGTGCCGCTGATTCTGAATGCGGCAGGCCACGTCAAAATGGACATCCCGCAGGCAGTCGACGCCGCGCGCGCGCGCCATCCCGGCGTCAAATTCGTCAGCACTCCGCCGATAGGCATGGGGCGCGAGATTCACGCCCTGCTCCGGCAGCGCATCGATCATCTACTGAAAGAGTTGGCAGTGCCCGACCCGCGCACCACCGGCATTATTCTGCTCGGACGCGGCTCGTCGGATGCGGGCGCGAACGGTGATATCGCCAAGATGGCGCGCTGGGTATTCGAGGACATGCAGCATGATCTGGTGGACATCGCCTTTACCGGCATCACCCTGCCGCGTCTGGAAACCGTAGTGCAGCGTCAGGTAAAACTCGGCATGACGCAGATCGTGATTCAGCCTGTTTATCTTTTCACCGGCGTGCTGATCGAACGCATCGAAAAGCAGGTCGAACGCCTGCGTCAGACCTATCCGCACATCGCCTTTGCGCTCGGCGGATATTTCGGCTTCGACGAAGGCGTCCTGAAAGTGGTCGATGCGCGTGTGCTTGGCCATGCGGAAAGTGCGCTGGACTGCGACGGCTGCAAATACCGTCTGGCTGCGGCACACGACCACCACCATCATGACCATGCGCATACTAGCTGAGAGGACACCGTGAATAATCTCGTTACCGAACAACTCACCTCCGCCGGCGCTGCCATCGAACACGACTCCTTCGCGATTATCGACCGCGAAGTGGCACACCACGACTACACCGCCGAGCAATGGCCGCTGGTGCGGCGCATGATCCATGCCACTGCCGACTTCGAATTCAACGGCCTGACGCGCTTCCATCCCGATGCGATGCGCGCCGGAATGGAAGCCGTGCTGCGCGGCGGCGCGACCCTCGTCGCCGATGTGGAAATGATCTGCGTCGGTTTATCCAAACCGCGCCTGGCTCACTTTGGTATCACGACGCACCAGTTCATTTCCGACGACGACGTGATCGCGCAGGCGAAAGCCGAAGGCACCACCCGCGCCGTGCAGGCCATGCGCAAAGCGCATCGTCTGGGCCTGCTGTCCGGCGCCATCGTCGGCGTCGGCAACGCACCCACCGCATTGATCGAGGTAGTGCGCCTGATCAACGAAGAGGGCGTGCGTCCCGCGCTGGTGATCGGCATGCCGGTCGGCTTCGTCTCGGCGCAAGAGTCCAAGGAATTGCTGGCCGCGCAGAACACCGTGCCCTGGATCATCACCTCCGGCAGGAAGGGCGGCTCCACACTGGTGGTGGCCGCGCTCCACGCCGTGCTGTCTCTAGCAGAAGCGCGCCAGCGTAAAGAGAAAACCAGCTGAATGAGTACACCCGCCGCACCGCAAAAAATCCGCAAGGGCGATGTCAAACGCCAGCGCGGCAATCGCACCGGTTTCAGCACCGGTGCGAATTCTGCGGCGGCAGCACGTGCGGCGACGCTGGGTCTGGTTGAGGGACGCGTGCCGGAGCAGGTCGAATGTCTGTTGCCGAACGGGCAGCGCGTCAAGTTCAACATCGTCGACGGGCATGTGAATGGCCCGCTGGCGCATGCGGTAAGCATCAAGGATGCGGGCGACGACCCGGATGCGACCAACGGCGCGCATCTCACCGCCGACGTGCGCCGCATTCCCGGCGGCAACGGCATTGCACTCTTCGGCGGTGCGGGGGTGGGCACCGTGACCAAACCGGGACTGGGGCTGGAGGTCGGCAACGCCGCGATCAATCCGGTGCCCTGCCGCAACATCATCGACAACGTGCGCGAGGCTGGCATGGCAATACTCGAAGCGGGCGACGGCATCGAGGTCATCATCTCCGTACCCGGCGGCGAGGAGATGGCGAAGAAAACGCTCAATGCGCGGCTGGGCATACTCGATGGAATTTCGATCTTGGGTACCACCGGCATCGTTCGCCCCTACTCCACTGCGGCGTTCCGCGCCAGCGTGGTGCAGGCCGTGCAGGTTGCGGCGGCACAGGGACAGAAGAGTGTGGCGTTCACCACCGGCGGGCGCACCGAGAAATGTGCGATGCGCGTTTTCGATAAACTCGACGAAACCTGTTTCGTGCAGATGGGCGATTTCGTCAAGGCCGCATTTCAATCCGCACTTAAATACAAGATGGATCACATCATCGTCGGCGCGATGGTGGGCAAGCTCACCAAGATCGCGCAGGGGCTGTCGGTCACCCACGCATGGAAAGAAGAGGTAGATCGCGACCTGATCGCGGAGGCCGCCATCGAGATCGGCGCGCCCGCCGAGCTGGTGGAAGAAATCCGCGCCGCCGAAACCGCGCGCTTCGCCGCCGAGAAACTGGCAGCGATGGGATTGTCTGTCGCGCTGCACCGCGCGCTGGCGCAGCGCGCGGTGAAGACCTTGCGCACAAACTACCCCGGCCCGCACAAGCTGACCGTGCTCGCCTGCGATTTCGAAGGCAAGCCCATCGTGATTTTGGAGGAAGAGTCAGTTGGCTAAACCCTGTTCGATCATCGGCATATTGGACGACGGCTGGAGCGGCCTGTCCGAGCAGGCGCGCGCGACGCTGGCTGCGGCCTCCTGCGTGACCGGCGCGGAGCGTACGCTGGAACTGGTTGCGCCGCATCTCGCCGCACATGCGCAACAATTCAACATGGACGGCGCATTGCTGCGCGTGCCGGAATGGATAACGACAGCACTGTCCGCAGGCCGGACGGTCGCGGTGCTCGCCACCGGCGATCCGCTGTGTCACGGCATCGCCAAGCTGCTGCTCGAAAAAGTGGGCGCAGAAAACATCGAGGTCTTGCCCGCACTCTCCACGGTGCAACTCGCCTTCGCGCGTCTCGGCAAACCCTGGCAGCAAGCACAGATTATTTCGGTGCACAGCAAAGATGCGGGCGAGTGGACTACAGGGGCTGCACCGCAGCACGGGCTGTATGCGCTGGTGCGCGCTGTGGCCGAGCAGGATTTACTCGCGGTATTCACCAGCCCCGAGAACGGCCCCGGGCGCATTGCGCGCGCATTGCTGGCGGCGGGATACGGCGGCGAGCTGCGCTTGTCGGTAGCGTCACGCCTGCTGTTGCCAGACGAAGCCGTCAGCGCGAACCTGACGCTGGATGAGGCTGCAACGGGCAATTTTGCCGCACCGAATATCGTGGTGATCGAACGCATCACCGCCCAACCCAGACGTGCGTTGTTCGGTTTTGAAGACACGGAGTTCGCGCAGCGTCACCCCGAAAAAGGCCTGATCACCAAGCTGGAAGTGCGCGCGGTATCGCTGGCTAAACTCGGTTTGTATGACGACAGCATCGTGTGGGACATCGGTGCTGGCTCCGGCTCGGTCGGGCTGGAAGCATCGCGTATCGCGCGGTGCGGCCATGTGTGGGCCATAGAAAAGAACGCAGCGGATGCGCAGAACGCGCGCGAAAACGTGAAGATTCTGCGTGCCACCAACTACACCCTGTGCGAGGGCAAGGCACCCGAGCAACTCGACGCATGGCCCGATCCCGACGCGGTGTTCGTCGGCGGCTCGGGCGGCGAACTCGCCACGCTGATCCAGCTGATATTGTCCCGTTTGAAGCCGAACGGGCGACTGGTGATGAACTTCGTGACTATCGAAAATCTGGCGCTCGCCACGACGACCCTCGCGGCGGCAGGCGCGGCGTGGGAAGTGGTGCAACTACAGGCGGCGCGCAGCCAACCGATACTCGACATGCACCGGCTCGCCGCACAGAACCCGGTGTGGATCGTCAGCGCGACAAGGAAAACAACAGTATGAGTACAAGCAAATACGGGCGACTGATCGGCGCCTCGCTGGGGCCCGGCGATCCAGACCTGATCACGCGCCGCGCATGGGCTGCCCTGAACAGCGGTGCGCGCTGGGCCTATCCGGTGAAAAAAGCCGAAGAGATTTCCTACGCGCTGGAGATCGTGCGGCGCGGGGGACTGGAAGTTCCGGCTGATGCTGCAGCGCTGGTGTTTCCGATGACGCGCCAGGCCGAGCCGCTGGCGCGCGCCTGGGCGCATGCCGCGTCGCGCACCGCCGCCATGCTGGCCGAAGGACGCGACGTGGTGTTTCTGGTGGAGGGCGACGCCTCGACCTACGCGACCTTCGCGCATCTGGCACGTGCGGTGCGCGAGCTGGCGCCCGAGGTCGAAATCGAAACCATCCCCGGCGTGTCGTCGTTCGCCGCTGCTGCCGCTCACCTCGGCGAACCGCTGGCCGGAGAGGACGACCCGCTGGCGGTGATTCCCGCCGCCTATGGCGTCGAGGTGATCGACCACCTGATCGACGAGTTCGATACGCTGGTGCTGCTCAAGGTCAAACCGCTGCTCGATGAAATAATCGCGTTGCTGGAAAGACGCGGCCTGCTGCACGAAGCCTGCCTCATCGAAAAAGTCGGCTCGCCGCACGAGCGGGTGGTGAGGGATATATCCACCTTGCGCGGCGAAAAAATCGCCTACCTCTCGTTGATGCTGGTAAGAAATCCGGGGCGCTTGCGCGGCGAATTGCAACGCGGTTGCCGCAAAAAAGTCGCAAGCGAAGCCTCTCAACCAACGTAAAAAATATGAATCAATTTATGCCCTTCCCCAGCGAACGCATCGCGGTTGTTTCCATCACGCGTCACGGCATCGTCCTTGCGGGCCGCGTCGTCGCCTGCCTGCCGGGTGCGCGCCTGTTCGTTCCGGAAAAATTCCGCGCCGAGGGCGAGGCGGCAGCACCCGGCGCGACCGCCTGTTATGCCGGCAAGACCGGCGATCAAATCCCTGCCCTGTTCGAACATTTCGACGGCATCGTCGCCATCGTTTCGCTCGGTGCGATGGTGCGCCTGATGGCACCGCATTTGAAAGACAAGGAGCAAGACCCCGGCGTGGTGGTACTGGACGAGGCGGGGCGTTACGCGATCCCGGTGCTGGCCGGACATCTGGGCGGGGCGAATGCATTGGCAGGGCATATCGCGCGCGAACTGGGTGCGCTGCCCGTGCTCACCACGGCATCGGATGCGCGCGAGACGCTGGCGGTGGATTTGCTCGGGCGCGAACTGGGCTGGACTTTCACCGCCAGCAAGGAAGTGATCGTGCGCGCCAGCGCCGCTGTGGTGAACGATGATCCGGTGGCCGTCGTGCAGGAAGCGGGCAGCCGCGACTGGTGGGCACGGCACGCCAATGGGCGCAGCAAACCTATGCCCGCCAACATCCAGCTGTTGAGCAACATCGAAGATATCGACCCGTCGCGTTACGGTGCGGTGTTGTGGATCACGCGCCGCACGCCGCGCGACTTGCCCGCCGCACTGCACGAGGCCATCCGCGACCGACTGGTGATCTACACACCTGCGCAGGAGTCCGCATGAAAGTGGCGCTGGGCATAGGCTGCGACCGCGACACGCCAGCCGAGACCATCGCACAGGCCGTGGATGCGGCGCTGGCACAGGCGGGGGTCGTTGCCGCCGATGTGGCTGCGGTGGCCAGCATCGACCTCAAGGCCGATGAAGCGGGCCTACAGCAACTGGCGGCAACACGCGGCTGGCAAATAAAGTTTTATCCGGCGGCGGAGTTGTCCAGAATCGCCGTTCCCAATCCATCCGAGGTGGTGCGCAAATACACCGGCACACCTTCGGTGTCGGAAGCTGCGGCGCTACTGGTCGCTGGTGCCGGCATGAATCAACTGCTCGTTGAAAAATACAAACTGCGCGGCCCGGATGGCCGCAATGCAACCATCTCTATCGCAAGGATTACGCTATGAATACCAGTGCAGCAAAACAACCCGGAAAAATCATGCTGGTCGGCATCGGCCCCGGCAGCATCGAACACATGACCGCCCGTGCGCGCAACGCCATCGCCGAGGCCGATACGGTGATCGGTTACTCGACGTACATCAAGCTGGTCGAGGATTTGCTGAACGGCAAAGAAGTGGTGAAGAAAGGCATGACCGAGGAACTCGACCGCGCCGTAGATGCGCTGGAACATGCGCGGGCAGGCAAGAAAGTGGCGCTGATCTCCTCGGGCGATGTCGGGGTATACGGCATGGCCGGCCCCACTTACGAGGTGCTGTTTCAGGCAGGCTGGACGCCGGATTGCGGCATTGAAGTAGAGATCGTGCCCGGCGCTTCCGCGCTCAATAGCTGCGCAGCGCTGGTCGGTGCGCCGCTCACGCACGACTTTTGTGCGATATCGCTATCCGACTTGCTTACGCCCTGGCCGGTGATCGCCAAGCGCCTGAATGCGGCCGCAGATGCCGATTTCGTGGTGGCGCTGTACAACCCGAAGAGCGGTCGCCGCACACGCCAGATCGTCGAGGCACAGCGCCTGTTTCTGCGCCACCGCAGCCCCGACACACCGGTGGCTATCGTCAAATCCGCCTACCGCCCCAAGCAGCGCATCGAATTCACCACGCTGGCGCACATGTCCGAATCCGACGTCGGCATGCTCTCAACCGTGCTGATCGGCAACTCGCACACCTTTGTGCGCGACGGCTTGATGATCACCCCGCGCGGCTATGCCAACAAGTACGACGTGGAGAGCGGCGAAGCGAAGGACGGCGAGCGCGCAGGGCGTTCCCTTTCCACCGGCCTGACGGGCTGGCTGGAATCGCTGCATGCAAGCTCCGAAACACCGCAGCAACTGGCGGCGCGTTATGGTCTGCCGGTCGAGTACATCGTCGAGGTATTGGCCGAGCCGGTAGTCGTGAATGACAAGCGCGAGACGGATGAAAACGCCTGAAGAAAAATTGCCCGGCACCTCGCATTTCTCGGCAGAGGAACGCGAGGCGCTTTACCGCGTGATCGATAAGCGCCGCGACATGCGCCATTTCTTGCCCGGCACTGTCGTTGAAGAGGCCGTGCTGCAACGCCTGTTGCAGGCCGCGCACAGCGCGCCCTCGGTGGGACTGATGCAGCCATGGCGCTTCATCCGCGTGCGCGATGCGGCATTGCGCGCGGCCATCGCGATGCTGGTGGATGGTGAACGGCAGCTGACAGCGCACGCCTTGGGCGAACGCGAAGCGGAATTCATGCACCTGAAGGTGGAAGGCCTGCGCGAATGCGCGGAGTTGCTGGTTGCCGTGCTGGCTCCCGACGATGGCACCCTGTTCGGGCGGCGCACCATGCCGGAGGAAATGGCGCTGTGCTCTGCCGCTTGCGCAATCCAGAACTTGTGGCTGGCTGCGCGCGCGGAAAATCTCGGCATGGGCTGGGTATCGCTGTTCAATCCCGCACAGCTGGCAACCTTGTTGCATTGTCCCACAGGGGCGAAACCGATTGCGCTTCTGTGTCTGGGGCCGGTAGCCGAATTCTATGCGCGCCCGATGCTGGAACAATTGAACTGGCGCCAAGGCAAACCGCTGAAAGTGATGCAAGACGGCTGGAGCGAGGCTTCGTGTTGAACACCGCCTTGGTTATGGTATGCGCCGTATTGCTCGACCGACTGCTGGGCGAGCCGCACCGCTTTCATCCGCTGGCGGGTTTCGGCTGGCTGGCGCAGCGGGTCGAAAAAATATTTTATATCGGAACGGATACGGCTCCTGTCACGCGTTACATGCAAGGCATAGCAGCAGTGAGCACGCTGCTGATACCGCTCGCCGCACTCGCTGCGCTGCTGCAACAATCCGCGATTTTCGGCACGATGTTTTCCATCGTACTTCTGTATTTCGCCATCGCCCCGCGCAGTTTGGGCGAACATGCCGGGCGCGTGTCGGCCGCCTGCGCCAATAACGACCTGCCTGCGGCACGCAGCGCCGTAAGCATGATGGTCAGCCGCGATACCACCCAGTTGGACGAGGAAGGTGTCGCGCGCGCCACGGTGGAATCGGTGCTGGAAAACGGCAACGATGCGATCTTCGCCGCGCTGTTCTGGTTCGCCGTCGCTGGCGCGCCCGGCGTGCTGCTGTACCGCCTAAGCAACACGCTGGATGCGATGTGGGGCTATCGCAACGAGCGCTACAACTATTTCGGCTGGGCAGCGGCACGGTTGGACGATGTACTGAACTATCTCCCGGCACGCTTGACCGCATTGAGCTACGCGTTGCTCGGCCACACGCGTAGCGCGCTGAATTGCTGGCGTGATCAAGCGCCTCTCTGGGACAGTCCGAATGCCGGGCCGGTGATGGCATCCGGCGCAGGCGCACTGCAAGTGCAGCTGGGTGGCACAGCGATCTATCACGGTCACGTGGAAAAGCGCCCGCAGCTTGGCTGCGGCAAAACGGCTGCCGCTGCGGACATCACGCGCGCCATGCAGCTGGTGCGCCGCACGCTGTATGTCTGGCTGATCGCCATCACTTTCGGGGCACTGTTGCAGGCAGGATGGGGGGCGCATGCTTGAGCACGGCGGCAGATTGCGCGCGGCAGCGCAGCGTTACGGCATAGCCGAGGCGAACTGGCTGGATCTGTCCACCGGCATCAATCCGCATGGCTGGCCAGTACCGCTGATACCCGCCGAAATCTGGCAGGCATTACCGCAGGACGACGACGGGCTGAATGACGCCGCTCAAGGCTATTACCGCACGACAAAATTATTAGCGGTAGCGGGTTCTCAGGCCGCGATTCAAGCGCTGCCGCTGTTGCGCGCTCCCGCGCAAGTAGCGCTCGTCGCACCGAGTTATGCGGAGCATGCACACGCCTGGCAGCGCTGCGGACACACCGTCACCAACGTGACTGCCGCAGAGATTCTGCACGTTGGCGCAGAAGTGCAAGTCGTCGTCATCGTCAACCCGAACAACCCCACCGGCAAGCTTTTCACCCGCGACGAATTGCTGCACTTGCGCGAACAACTGGCCGCGCGCGGCGGCTGGCTCATCGTGGACGAGGCCTTCATGGATGCCGCAGCGGAACACAGCCTCGCGTCATTGAGTCCGCGAGCGGGGCTGATCGTGCTGCGCTCTGTCGGAAAATTTTTTGGTTTGGCCGGAGCACGCGCGGGCTTTGTGCTGGCGGAACAAACATTACTCAACACACTCGCCGCGTTGCTGGGGCCGTGGCCGCTTGCCGCACCGTCGCGTTATGTGACGACTCTCGCGTTGCGCGACTTCACTTGGCAACAGGCAACACGTCATGCGCTTGCTCAAGACGCGCAACGCTTGGCCGATTTGTTAACACAGCACGGCTTGGCGCCCGACGGCGGCTGCGCCTTGTTTCAATGGGTGCGCCGCGACGATGCCGCAAACGTGCATGAACAACTCGCGCGGCGCGGCATACTCACGCGCTTGTTCGCTGCGCCGCACAGTGTGCGTTTCGGTTTGCCGCGCGATGAGGCGGAGTGGACACGTTTATCTGCAGCATTGAGCGAGGTGACGCGATGAACCCGGCTCGCTCCTACAACTGCCGAGCGGTTTAATGGGACTTCTGTGATGAACCCCATAACCATAATGGTGCAGGGCACCACCTCCGATGCGGGCAAGAGCACGCTGGTCGCCGCACTGTGCCGCTGGCTGGTGCGGCAAGGTGTGCGCGTCGCACCGTTCAAACCGCAGAACATGGCGCTCAACAGCGCGGTCACCAGCGACGGCGGCGAGATCGGGCGCGCACAGGCAGTGCAGGCGCAGGCCGCGCGGCTCGCGCCGCACACCGACATGAACCCGGTGCTGCTCAAGCCGAACAGCGATACCGGCGCGCAGGTCATCATCCACGGCCACGCCATCGGCAACATGGATGCGGTGAAATATCACGCGTACAAAAACACGGCGCGCGCCGCCGTGCTGGAATCGCATGCGCGTCTTGCCGCGCAATATGAGGTCATCGTGGTGGAAGGCGCGGGCAGCCCCGCCGAAATCAATCTGCGCGAGAACGACATCGCCAACATGGGCTTTGCCGAGGCAGTCGATTGCCCGGTGATTTTGATTGCCGACATCGACAAGGGCGGCGTGTTCGCGCATTTGGTCGGCACGCTGGCGTTGCTTTCACCCACTGAACAAGCGCGCGTGGCCGGCTTTGTCATCAACCGTTTTCGCGGCGACCTGTCCTTGCTGCAGCCCGGACTGGACTGGCTGGAGCAGCGCACGGGCAAACCGGTGCTCGGTGTGCTGCCCTATTTGCACGGCCTGCATCTGGAGGCGGAGGATGCGGTGCCGCTCAATACCAATGAAATACACGAAGAGGGCAAACTGCGCGTGATCGTGCCGCGCCTGCCGCACATCAGCAACCATACCGATTTTGATCCGCTGCGCCTGCATCCGCAGGTCGAGTTCAGTTTTATCGCGCCGGGCGATCCGATTCCGTCTGCCGATTTGATCGTTCTGCCGGGCAGCAAATCGGTGTGCAGCGATCTGGACAGCCTGCGCCGTGCAGGATGGGAAGCTGCCATCAACAGGCATCTGCGCTACGGCGGCAAGGTCATCGGCATCTGCGGCGGCTTGCAGATGCTGGGTGCCGCGATACACGACCCGCTCGGTATCGAAGGCGAGCCGGGCAGCAGTGCAGGCCTGGGACTGCTGGAGTTCAGCACGACGCTGGCAGCGGAGAAACAACTGTGCAATGTGCGCGGCACGCTGACGCTGGAGGATGCGCCGGTCGCTGGCTACGAAATCCATGCCGGGGTCTCCAGCGGGATTGCACTCGCCAACCCCGCACTGCAACTCGAACACGGCGCGGACGGCGCAGTCTCAAACGACGGTCAGATACTCGCGACCTATCTGCACGGCCTGTTCGAATCGCGCCAGGCGACCGATGCGCTGTTGCGCTGGGCCGGGCTGAGCGCTGCGAACACGCCCGATTATCACGCACGCCGCGAAGCCGACATCGACCGGATCGCGGATGCGGTCGGGCAGCATCTGAACGCCAAACAATTGCGCGCCTTGTTCGGTTTGGGAGAACAAATATGAAAGAGTTGATTCTGGGTGGAGTGCGCTCCGGCAAGAGCCGTCTCGCGGAACAGTATGCCGACGATTCCGGACTGGAGGTCGTCTATATCGCCACCGCGCAGGTACGCGACGAAGAGATGCGGCGGCGTGTCGCGGAGCATCAGGCGCGCAGACCGGGCGACTGGCGTTCAGTCGAGGCCGGACAAAATCTGGCCGAGGTATTGCGACGCGAGGCGTCGGCGCAGCGTTGCGTGCTGGTGGATTGCCTGACGCTGTGGCTCACGCAACTGCTGTGCGACGCGAGCGAGGCCGAACTGCGCCGCGAAGTGGACGCCTTGCTGGCAGTGCTGCCCACCCTGCCCGGCCACATTATTCTGGTGAGCAACGAAACCAATATGGGCATCGTCCCGCTGGGCGAATTGTCGCGGCGTTATTGCGATGAAGCGGGGCGTTTGCACCAACAAGTAGGCGCTTTATGTGAACGTGTAATTTTGACCGTGGCCGGATTGCCACTGATTGTGAAAGGAAAATAAACATGGCAACAAGCTGGATGAAACAACCCTGTGCCGCATTGAATGAAACCTCACGCAGCGCCGCCTTGGCGCGCCAGGGGCAACTCACCAAACCGCCCGGCTCATTGGGGCAACTGGAAGAGCTGGCTGTGCGTCTCGCCGCGATGCAAGGCGTGGAGCACCCCGCCATCGACCATGCTGCCATCGCCATCTTCGCCGCCGATCACGGCGTGGCGGCGGAAAACGTCTCGGCTTTTCCGCAGGCAGTCACCGGCGAGATGGTGAAAAATTTTGCGCGCGGAGGTGCGGCCATCTGCGTGCTGGCGAAAACGCACAACGCCAATCTGGAAGTGGTGAACCTCGGCACCGTCAACGATCCCGGCGAATTGCCAAACGTCGTACGCGCCGTTATTGCGCCCTCAACGGCGAATTTCGCGGCGGAGCCCGCGATGAGCGCAGCGCAACTGGCGCAGGCGCTGCAAGCCGGACGTGACAGCGCATTGCGCGCCATCAAAAACGGCGCACAAGTTTATATCGGCGGCGAAATGGGCATCGCCAACACCACGTCCGCCGCCGCGCTAAGCTGCGCGCTGCTCAAAGCATCGCCCAAAGAATTGGCCGGGCCGGGAACCGGACTCAACCATGCGGGTGTGGCGCACAAGATCACCGTACTGGAGCGCGCGCTTAGCTTGCATGCCGAACATTTCGACAGCCCGCTGGAATGCCTGCGCCGCGTGGGCGGCTTCGAGATCGCCGCGCTCACCGGCGCTTACCTCGCCTGCGCGCAGCAAGGCTTGCCCGTGCTGGTCGATGGCTTCATCACCACCGCTGCCGCCTTGGTCGCCGTGCGCATCGCCCCGCAATGCGCGGACTGGTTCATCTACGCGCACAGCTCGGCGGAACCCGGGCATGCAAGATTGCTGCAAGAATTGAATGCGAAGCCGTTGTTGAATCTGGGCATGCGCTTGGGAGAAGGCAGCGGCGCGGCGACGGCATTGTCGTTGCTGCGCACGGCTTGCGCGTTGCATAGCGGGATGGCGACGTTTGCGGAGGCGGAGGTATCGGGGAAGATTTGATTTCTTTTTCGAGCTACCGAAGCCGTTCGTCCTGAGCTTGTCGAAGGATGGGCGCAGCCCGCTGGTTTTTTTGGTTGTGTAGGTTGGGTTAGCGCAGCGTAACCCAACATTCAAAATCAACTTCAACACCGTCGGGGGTAGCCCGACAGCTAGTCACTTTTTCTTGCTTCGCCAAAGAAAAAGTAACCAAAAAGAAGGCGACCCCGGTTTGCCGCCCACTTCGTGGGTTCCCTGCGTTGCTCGACTGGTCAGGCGGCTGCGGAACTCGCGCTACGCGCTCAAACAGTCCTCGCCGAAATCCCCTGACCAGCCTGCGCTACTCGGCGGCGCACAGGGGAAGGAAAGTCAAAACCCAAAACCACAGTGTGGGCACTTCGTGCCCACACTACTACGCTAATCGGACTTACGGCCATAACAGTTTCTTTTCATCTGGAGTTACGCCAAGCTAAAGTGAGCAGGCCAGTTAGCTGTGTTCTGGCAAAATCCATGTACTCGGACTCCTCATCCAATTGCGCTGCATGCACTCCGGCATCAAAGCGCAATTTAGCCAACTTTGCTTCCGATAGTAGGTGTGTTGCTTTGTTAAGTTTTTCCAACCTCTCAATATAAGAACGGGAAAAATACTTCGGTGGTTTAAGTAGCGAAGTATTTTGCTTCGCTTTGTTCGGTAAATCCCTATATCGTTTTAAAGCAATAATGCGTTCTTGCTCAATCTTTTCTGCAATATTTCCTAGTCCTACGGAGAAAGTAACTTGGTCGTCAGCACTGAGTTGCTCTAGCTCTTTGTAAGCTATAGCCTCCTCTTTAAGACAGTTAGATGCATCACGATTTAGCACGGTCTGTTGAGATTTCGTCACTGCCTCTCTAGGTTGTTTGTCGAAATCCATTGCCAGTAAATTTGTCGCGCATTTTAGGCCTGCCATATTGATGAATTGATTTACTGTATAACTACGCAATTTCTCATAACTCTTCGCCACCAACTTTTGGGACTCTTTAAGTTCAATTTCCTTTCGAGCAATGGCTTCATCTAATATTGATTTTTGGTAGATTGGAAGCACGACAAAATAAAGGCTACCGAGTGTTACAACGAATAAACCAAATTGCGAGAAATGGCTAATTCGTGGAAGCCAGATGTCAAGCCAATGCTCCTGCGTCTCTTTTTGAACGAGTCTATTTCTCCTTCGAAAATTTTTTGAAGGAATTGAATGGTTGACTCTTGGCAATTTATCTCGTTTTGCGATCAATATTTGTTTGCTCCAGTAAGGTAAGGAGTTTGACTTGCCCTGTGTCTCATCATCATAGCTGGTGGGCGGCTTGCTGCCCACCATTTGGTTTTGACTTTCGCTTTCCTTCCCCTGTGCGCCGCCGAGTAGCGCAGGCTGGTCAGGGGATTTCGGCGAGGACTGTCTGAGCGCGTAGCGCGAGTTCCGCAGCCGCCTGACCAGTCGAGCAACGCAGGGTACCCACGAAGTGGGCGGCAAACCGGGGTCGCCTTTTCTTGGGTTACTTTCTTTTTGGCGAAGCAAAAGAAAGTGACTAGCTGTCGGGCTACCCCCGACGGTGTTGATGTTGTTTTGCTGGGTATCGCTACGCTCAACCCAGCCTACAAAACCAGCGGGCGTCGCCCATCCTTCGATACACCGCGCTATGCGCGGCACTCAGGACGAACGGTCTTAGGTTGCCCTCCACGAACAGCCTCAGTTGTGCGACGAACCCCTCACCCCGATCACCGCCCCATACCCCACCTCCCACTGCAAAATATCCGCCAACGCCACCTCCCCCATCAACGCCAGCATCGCCCGTATGCTCCCCGCATGCGCCACCAGCGCGATATTTTTCTGCGGCAGTTGCGCCACTTCGCCCAACAAATTTTGCACCCGCTGCATCACCTGCTGCGCCGATTCTCCGCCTTGCGCGGCGTAGCCCATAAAGTCATCCGCCCATGCGTCGATCTCGCCGCGTGCGATGTCGTCCCACGCTTTGCCTTCCCATATGCCGAAATTTTTTTCCAGCAGGCGCGCGTCGCTGCGCAGTTCGCAGTGTTGCGCTTGCGCTAGGTGTTCGGCCAAGCGGCGAGTGCGTTGCAGGGGTGATGTGAGAATAAGTTGCAGCGGGGGGAGGTAGCGCAAAACGTCATGGGCTTCATTCGCAAAACTGTCGGCCACGTCGATGTCGAGTTGTCCGTAACAGATGCCGGGAGCGATGTCGGGTGTGGTGTGGCGGATCAGATAGAGGGTTTTCATCTCGGAAGCTGATTAAGAGTGCTGCGTCATTCCCGCGCAGGCGGGAATCCAGATAATCAAATAATTCGCGTAGCGGCACAACAATGCGGTTTTGTCCGCTTCGCGGAAGTTGTTTATTGCCGGATTCCCGCCTGCGCGGGAATGACGGACTAATGAAATATTAGAGGACATCAAAGGACAACCAGCAAGCCCAGATAAAACGCCAGTTCGCAGAGTTGCTGCACTGCGCCCAGACAATCTCCGGTGTAGCCGCCCAAGCGTTGCTGCAAACGCCATGCGAGGTAGATGCGCATCAGCAAGGCGGCGGAGACGGCGGCGAGGATGGCGTTACTGTCGGCGCCTGCGGCAAACAAAATGCCGAGTGCGGCGATGCCGGTGAGCGTGGCGATGGTGAAGCTCGCGGTGCTGATCGTTTGCGCGGCGGGCTTGGCTTTGGCGCTGTCGTCATCGCGGATGTAGCGCTGGGTGAGCATGAGGCTGGCGGCCATTAGGCGGCTGATGCTGTGTGCGGCGATGAGCGCGGCGGCGAGCAGCGGCAGCGCGTGCAGGTCGCCCAGCGCCAGCAGGGATTGGTATTTCAGCAGCAACACCAGCACTAAGGCGATGACGCCGTATGCGCCGACGCGCGAGTCTTTCATGATCGCCAGCGTTTTTTCCAACGTGTGGCCGCCGCCCATGCCGTCGGCAAAGTCGCTCAGTCCGTCTTCGTGGAATGCGCCGGTGATGAGGATGCTGGCGGCCATGCTCAGCCCGACTGCCAGCGACAGCGGCAGCACTTGCGCACCCAGCCACAGCACGGCGGCACTCAACACGCCTACCAGTACGCCGACCAGCGGGAAATAGCGCACAGCCTGCTCAAGCTGCTGCGCGGAATGACTGACCCACGCGGGCACCGGGATGCGCGTGAAAAATTGGATGGCGGTGAAAAATAAGCGCAGTTCTCGTAACATGGTTTGCCGTGGAAATGAAAGCGCGGGCAGACTAGCAGTGGGCGCGGCGGCTGTCCAGTTGCGGCAAGGATTAGGGCAACGACGCAATGCGTGAGCTCAACCGACTGTTTCCATTGCAGCAGACTCGGCGACAAAGGCGCATTTCTGCTAAAGTGCGCGCCATGAAAATGACCAGCATCCAGCTCTACAAGCGCCTACTCGGCTACGTGAAACCGTATTGGCATGCCTTCGCGATATCTATTTTGGGCATGGCGGTGGCCGCAGCTACCGAGCCCATGTTGCCCGCGATGCTCAAACCTTTTCTCGACGGTACTTTTGTCCACAAAGACGACGCTGTGATGCACTGGGCTCCCGCCATCATTCTGGCGATCTTCTTCGTGCGCGGCGTGGCGGGTTTTTTCGGCTCCTATGCGATTCACTGGGTGGGCAATAAGCTGGTGATGGATTTGCGCGCTGAAATGTTTGCCAAATTATTGTCCTTGCCCACGCGTTATTACGATGACCACGCTACGGGAACCATGATCTCCAAGCTGACCTACGATGTCACCAATGTGTCCGCAGCGGCCACCACCGTGGTGACGATCACCGTCCGCGACTCCATCATCATCGTGGGATTGCTGGGTTGGTTGTTTTATCTGGATTGGAAGTTGACGCTGCTTTCGTTGATCGTTGCCCCGGTTGTGGGGTTGGTCATTCACACCATCAACCGCCGCCTGCGCAATTCCAGCCGCGATACGCAACTTGCGATGGGAAGCATCACGCAGGTGATCGAAGAGAGCGTCACTGCGCACAAGGTGGTCAAACTGTTCGGCGGGCAACGCTACGAACAGGAGCGTTTCCGTGAAGAGATCAATTGGGTGCGCCGGCATTTGATGAAGCAGGCTACTGCCGCACTGGCCAACGTGCCTATCGTGCAGATGGTGGCGGCAATGGCCTT
>JBAZYW010000001.1:24501-28449 GCA_041659125.1 Gallionellaceae bacterium
TTGTCGCTTGTTATCTTTCTGGCCATCGGACAGGCGCAAAGCGACACCTCCACGGTGGGCGGATTCCTGTCCTTCGTCGCCGCCATGCTGATGCTCACCGCCCCGTTGAAAAGGCTGGCCAGCGTCAACGAATTTATGCAGCGCGGACTGGCTGCCGCAGAAAGTATTTTTGAATTGATCGATACGCCGAGCGAAACGGATACCGGCAAGACAACGATCGCGCGCGCCAACGGTAATCTCGCTTTCCGGCATGTGAATCTTTCCTATCAGGACGATGAGCGCCTCGCCTTGCACGACATCTGTCTCGACATTCCGGCCGGTCAGTCGGTGGCTCTCGTCGGCGCATCCGGCAGCGGCAAGAGCACGATGGCCAATCTGGTGCCGCGTTTTTATCTGCCGAGCAGCGGAAGCATCACTTTGGACGGGCACGATTTGTCCGACCTGACTCTGGAGAGTCTGCGCTCCAATATCGCGCTGGTGAGCCAGGAGGTGGTGTTGTTCAACGACACCATCGCGGCCAATATCGCTTACGGGCAAATGCGCGAAGTGCCGGAAGAAGAAATCATCGCCGCTGCCCAAGCGGCTCACGCGATGGAATTTATCCGCGAATTGCCGCAAGGCCTGAATACCTTGGTGGGAGAAAAAGGGGTGCGTTTGTCGGGCGGGCAGCGCCAGCGTCTGGCCATTGCGCGCGCCATCCTAAAAAATGCACCCGTGCTGATTCTGGATGAAGCGACTTCCGCTCTGGATAGCGAGTCCGAGCGCCATGTGCAGGCCGCACTGGAAACCCTGATGCAGGGGCGCACTACTTTAGTAATCGCGCACCGCCTATCCACCATTGAAAAAGCCGACCGCATCGTGGTGCTGCAAAAAGGCCAAATCGTCGAGACGGGCACACACCGTGAATTACTGGCTCAGGACGGCGTATATGCGCAACTGCACCGCATCCAGTTCGAATGGCACGATGCGGAGAGAGAGAAAATTCAGGGAATTGAGTTGACAGCCTAACTTCATCCCGCTAAATTCAATCCCCAGTAATTCAGTCAACCAAATATCCACCCTCACCTCAAGGAGATCACCATGGCAGTTCTAGTAGGCAAGGCAGCACCGGACTTCACCGCAACCGCAGTATTGGGCAGTAACGAAATCACCGACATCACTTTCTCGAAAGTCACCAAGGGTAAATACGCCGTGGTGTTTTTCTATCCGCTGGATTTCACCTTCGTGTGTCCGTCCGAACTGATCGCGTTCAATCATCGTCTGGATGAGTTCAAAAAACGCAACGTCGAAGTGCTGGGTGTTTCCATCGACTCGCAATTCAGCCATCTGGCCTGGAAGAACACACCCATCGAAAAAGGCGGTATCGGCAATGTGGGCTATACGCTGGTTGCGGACGTTAAGCATGAAATCTGCAAGGCCTACGATGTGGAGTCCGACGGCGGCGTGGCGTATCGTGGCTCTTTCCTGATCGACCGCGCCGGTGTAGTGCGTCACCAAGTGGTGAACGACCTGCCGCTGGGACGCAATATCGACGAAATGCTGCGCATGGTTGATGCGTTGCAATTTACCGAAGAGCACGGCGAGGTTTGTCCGGCTGGCTGGAACAAGGGTAAAGCCGGTATGAATGCATCCACGGAAGGTGTGGCAAAATATCTGGCATCTCACGCCAAAGAGTTGTAAGCAGAGCGCAAGTTGTAGCAGCGATCAAAAGGCTCCTGCGGGAGCCTTTTGTATTATCGCGACGAGTTCAATTTGCAACATTGCGGCATATTCTGCAATATTCGCCCCGATGGCCTCCCTCCAACGAAAATATGTTCGCCGCATTCCCGACCTCCCGCAGATTATCGTGTTGGGGATTGCGCTGTTCTTTCCGTTGGCAGCGTTTGCCGAAGAGCCGCCTGCCGCAATACCCCCAATCGAGGCGCCGCCTGCCGCAATCTTGCCTGTTGTAATATTGCCTACCGAAGAGCCGGTTGCCGAGGTGCCGCAACAATCCAGTTTTATTGACCCCATCATTGATGTCCCGCGCGAATATGTGTCGGAAAAATTTACTAACTTAGCCAGCAATGTAGATGCTTTTTTCGGTAGCGAACGCAATTATCAGGAAAGCAATAAAAGCGTGCTCCAGTTCGATCTTACCCGTGTGGTACAGAGCGCTGGCAGCAAAAAAATCGTGCCCGCCTTCAGAGCCAAGCTGCATTTGCCGGCCCTGCAGCAGCGCCTCCATTCATGGCAGAAAAGTCTCCACTTGTTACTAGAAACCAACCCGGACAAAAACTTGCCGGGTACGGGTGCGGGCGTGACAACATTGCAAGATAGAACTTCCTTATTCAAGGAGGTTGCCACACCGGATAGTTATGGGGCCGCTTTGCGCCTTGAAAACACGGACGACAGCCCTTGGCGCTTGAGTGCCGATGCCGGCTTGAAGCTCGTCGGTGCCAACGATGTCATGAAGCTAAACCATACCGCGCTGGATCCATTTGTGCGCGCCAGAAGCAGCTTCATAAAACCGATGGGCGTGGCGCAACTGGCATTGGCGGAATCGGTATTCTGGTACAACACGATTGGTGCGGGCGAAAATACACAATTGGATGCGGACTGCAATATCAACAAGCGGCTGTTGTTTAGATCCACAAGCAGTGCCACATGGCTGCATGACCAACAAAATTTCGATCTGCGTCAGGATTTTTCTTTCTTCCACACGCTGGATGAACGCCATTCTTTGCTGTATCAATTGAGTGTGATCGGAGCCAGTCAGCCGCATACAGATGTGTCGGAATATGTAGCTTTGCTGCTTTACCGCCAGCGCTTGCGCCGCGATTGGGTATTCCTCGAGCTGAGCCCGCAACTGCACTATCTGGAAGTAAACAACTACCAACCCGAAGCGCAGTTCGTCATACGTCTGGAAATATTGTTTTCCAAATGAGCCGACGCGTCTAACTGCATCGGTTTCCGCAACTTGATTTACAATTGCCGCCGCATTTTTTCAATCGGATAAGGCACTAATATGCTGATTTGGTTCGTCGTGATTTATCTGCTGTTCTCCGTGGGAGTCGGTTTATACGCTTCGCGGCGGGTACACAATTCCCGTGACTTTGTGGTGGCCGGACGCAACCTGCCGCTGCCCATCGTCACCGCAACCGTGTTCGCCACCTGGTTCGGCGCGGAGACGGTGCTGGGCATCTCGGCCACTTTCGTGAAGGAAGGCATGAGCGGCGTGGTCGCCGATCCCTTTGGCGCGAGTCTGTGTCTGGTCATCGCGGGTCTGTTTTTCGCCCCCCTGTTATATCGCATGAATCTGCTCACCATCGGCGACTATTACCGCGCACGCTACAGCCGCACAGTCGAATTGATCATGACGATCTGCATCATGGTCTCCTATCTCGGCTGGGTATCGGCGCAGGTCACGGCGCTGGGACTGGTGTTCAATCTGGTTACGGGCGGTGCTATCGAGCAATCGACTGGCATGTATATAGGCACAGCGATCGTGCTGAGCTATACCATGTTCGGCGGCATGTGGTCGGTGGCGCTGCTGGATTTCGTGCAGATGACGGTGATCATGGCGGGCATGTTGCTGATCGCGGTGCTGGTGAGCGGCGACGTGGGCGGTGTGGGCAATGTAGTGAATCATGCGCAGGCGGCGGGCAAACTTCAATTCTTTCCGCAGGGCGGCTATGAAGCCTGGGTTCCCTTCATCGGGGCGGGCATCACCATGATGCTGGGATCCATCCCGCAACAGGATGTGTTCCAGCGCATGACCTCAGCCAAGGATGAAAAGACGGCAGTGCGCGGCTCGGTATCGGGCGGCGTGCTGTATTTCGCCTTCGCCTTCGTGCCGATGTTTCTGGCCTATTCGGCGACGCTGATCGATCCGCAGATGGTGACGGACCTGATCGACACCGATCCGCAACTGATCCTGCCGCGCCTGGTGCTGGAGCATGCGCCACT
>JBAZYW010000001.1:28459-44672 GCA_041659125.1 Gallionellaceae bacterium
CGACATGATCGAGAGCGATGCACAGATGGTGCTGCCCAACCTGATCTTGCACCACACCCCGCTGGTGGCGCAGGTGTTCTTTTTCG
Organism: Gallionellaceae bacterium; assembly: GCA_041659125.1. GTDB lineage: Bacteria > Pseudomonadota > Gammaproteobacteria > Burkholderiales > Gallionellaceae > PALSA-1006. The sequence continues at coordinate 28,546 of JBAZYW010000001.1, forward strand.
GCGCGCTGCTGTCCGCCATCATGAGTACCGCTTCCGCCACGCTGCTGGCTCCGTCGGTGATGTTCACCGAGAATATTTTGAAGCACTTCGCGCTCAAGCACATGAGCGACCAGCAGATGCTGCGCACCATGCGCATCATCGTGGTGACCTTCGGCGTGCTGGTGCTGTGGTTCGCCCTTAATTCCGAAGCGAGCATTTTCAAAATGGTGGAAAACGCCTACAAGATCACGCTGGTCGCCGCGTTCGTGCCGCTGGCGTTCGGCTTGTATTGGAAACGCGCCAGCACGCAGGGAGCGCTGCTCTCCATCGTGCTGGGGCTGGGCACATGGTTGCTGATGGAGGCCTTGCAACCGAGCGAAATCTGGCCGCCGCAACTGGCTGGCTTGCTATTGAGCGTGTGCGGCATGCTGCTGGGATCGTTGCTGCCGAATCTGATCGGCAAACACGGGGCGGCACCCCGGCATCACGCTCCTTCTGCTTGACTGTCATGCTGCTGTCACAATTCTTCCATACCATCGCAACTTATATGAAACAGTTATTGGAAAACTAAATGACAGCGAACATTCTGGTAGTGGAAGACGAACCGGCGATTCAGGAATTGCTTGCGTTCAATGTGACGCAATGCGGCTATCGCGCGCTGCAAGCATACGATGCGGATAGCGCGCTGGCCTTGATCAACCGCGCATTACCGGACCTGATCCTGCTGGACTGGATGCTGCCCGGCATATCCGGCGTAGAACTGGCAAGGCGCCTGCGCGCCGACCAGCGCACCCACAACATCCCCATCATCATGCTGACGGCACGCACCGACGAGCGCGACAAGGTGATGGGTCTGGAGTCGGGCGCCGACGACTACATCACCAAACCGTTCTCCCCGCGCGAACTGATGGCGCGTATTCGCGCCGTGTTGCGCCGCAGAGCGCCGCAGATGAGCGACGAGCTTGTGCGTGTGGAAGGGCTGGAACTTTCTCCCGTCACACATCGCGTGAGCGCGAACGGAACGAACATCGATCTCGGCCCGACCGAGTTTCGCCTGTTGCATTTCTTCATGACCCACGTCGAACGCGTCTATAGCCGCTCGCAATTGCTCGACCAGGTGTGGGGCGATCATGTGTTCGTGGAAGAGCGCACGGTGGATGTGCATATCCGCCGTTTGCGTCAGGCATTGGAACCCTCGGGGCTGGATAATCTGGTGCAGACCGTGCGCGGCAGCGGATATCGTTTCTCCCGCGCATAAAATTTATGAGGAAGGCCGACATTCGGAATTGCAGCCGTTAGGCTCGGGCGCAATTTCCTCGCGCACCAGCGATCGTCGCGATTGTCTGCTATTGGGCAGCAAGCCTGCCACTGCTGCGCAAGCGTTTTAAACTTCTATTTGCCCCCCTGAATAGGGCGAGCTGTTGTAGTAAAAACTATCCCTTGCTGTCCACTCCTGATGTCCGCATGTATAGCTTCAACTATGGGAGGATTTGTCGGCGTTGACGCTTCCCATTGAATGATGAAATTCGCACCCGAACCGCCTTCCGACTCCTTGCGCTCCACAAACAGCTCAAGCGTACCCATCGGGTTTATTGATCCGGGCTTGGTTAAATATTCCCTGAGAAGCTTTCCTTCAGTGCTGTAATAGCGTGCTGAAACTATCTTGATCGGGGTTTTGAGGCTGGTGTTGCGTATGCTGATCAGTGCTGATACCAAGCTGTCGATTGGATACGTTCCCTGAACCACACGATCACCGTGCCAAATCTTGGAATAGACCGGCAAATACAATGTTTGCCCGGACGACAGCTCCTCTGTCGCCATGACAGATGATGCGCCAAGGAATCCCAGAATCAACCAAGACAACAGCATCTTTTTCATAATTTTGCTTCCGTGTTTGTTAGGCGGTCAATTATACATTTTGTCCGATTGGATTCTTTGCCGCGTCACATGCGTCCAATTCCGGGGGATTTGCCAAGGAAACACAGCTCATCCCCACACTCCCGGATCAAATTATTACTGGCGGTTTCTTTCCCGATAGAATTTCTTTGATATATTATCTCGCGGCAGGAAAAAAATGATTCCGCTACGCAACCTTCCCGATTTTTGTCCCGCTTATTAAGAGGCTCATAAATGAAAGTACAAATCGAAGAAATTAAACGCCCGCTTATTTCCCGGACAACTATTGTCAAGCTTGGATTCTCGGCAGCTTTTCTGTTCTTGATCAGTATTATCTGGAACGGCACGGCGGAGTTGAGCCGGCAACTAAGGGAGGTTTCGGACAACTCGTTTGCTGTCCACAACCTCCAAGTCGAATACAAAAACGAAGTGCAGGAATGGAAAAATCTTTTGCTGCGCAGCAGTAATAAAGAATCGTTAGACAAAAACTGGCAATCCTTCGAGGCAAAATACCAGTATGTTGCGACTGCGGCACAAAAGATCGTCCAACAAAACGATGTGGGCAGAATCACGGAACCCGTCAAGACTTTTGCCGCTGCTCATGCCGCGAATTACGAGCAATACAAGATAAGTAAAGACGTGCTGATCAAGAGCGGCTTCTCGGCACATCAGGCCGATGCAGTCGTAGCGGGGATAGACCGCCCATTATTAAACGACCTGGAAAAAGCCGCAGTTGCCATGCAGGAAGAGCAAAACAACATCAATAGTCGGGTTGCCGGAAAAACGAGTAGCCATATAGAGCAATACCTAATAGTTCTGGCCTTAGTTTCCTTGCTGGTGGTGTGGATGCCGAAGTGGTGATGGAACTGTAAAGGCGCAAAAGATTAGAGAATATCTCCTGCCTGAACGCAGTGCATACCGAATGCTTTGGCCACGGCACGATGGCTGATTTCTCCATTCGCGATATTCAAGCCTTGCAATAACGCGCCATTGTCTTTAAGGGCCTGCTTCCATCCCTTGTTCGCCAATTGCAGCACATAAGGCAAGGTCGCATTGGTGAGCGCCAGCGTCGAGGTGCGCGGCACGCCGCCCGGCATGTTGGCGACCGCATAGTGAATGATTCCATCGACGACGTAGATCGGGTTTTCGTGTGTGGTGGCGCGGGTCGTTTCCACACAGCCGCCTTGGTCCACGGCCACATCCACGATCACCGCGCCTTGTCGCATAGTCTTGAGGTCTTCGCGACGTATCAGCTTGGGCGCGACCGCGCCGGTGACGAGCACCCCGCCGATGACGAGGTCGGCGGTGGCGATCTGCTTGAGCACAGCTTGGCGATTTGAAAAGATCATTTGCACATTGGCGGGCATCACCTCGCTGAGATAACGCAGCCGTTCTAGCGACACATCGAGGACGGTGACGCTGGCTCCCATTCCCGCCGCGATCTTGGCGGCATGTGCGCCCACCACGCCGCCGCCGAGGATGACCACATGCGCGGGCGGCACACCGGGTACGCCACCAAGCAATACGCCGCGCCCGCCATAGAGTTTTTCCAGATATTTCGCCCCCTCCTGCACAGACATGCGTCCGGCCACTTCCGACATCGGTGTCAGCAGCGGCAGCTCGCCCGTGGGCAATTGCACCGTTTCGTAAGCGATACAGGTCGCGCCTGAAGCCAGATGCGCGCGGGTCAATTGTTCGTTCGCGGCAAAATGAAAATACGTGAAAATCGTTTGTTCGGCGCGCATGCGCGGCCACTCGGCCTCGATGGGCTCTTTGACTTTGACGATCAACTCCGCCTGCGCCCAAACCGCATCGGCATCCGAGATGATACGTGCGCCAGCCGCCGTGTATTCTGCATCGCTAAAGCCGCTGCCCAAGCCCGCGCCGGTCTCCAGCAGCACGGTGTGCCCTGCGGCAACGAGCGCCTCGGCACCTGACGGCGCCAGCGCCACGCGGTTTTCGTTGGTTTTGATTTCCTTGGGGATGCCGATTTTCATTGTAATTTCCTTATATCCCGCAGAATTAATTATCCAACGTCATTCGTGCAACGTTGTCTGCTCCAGAAATCCGCCCGCCCGGAACGTCAGCACCAGTGTATCGCGATGGCCGCCTACGGCCGTGGGTTGGATCGGCGTGGATTCGTGTATCACACGCTCATCGTCGAGCAAGAGCAGCGTCCACGGCTCGCTCAAGGTGAAGCGCTGCCCGTGCGACCCCTCGGCCTCGAATATGCGACTCTCGCCTCCGCTGACATTTTCCCGCGCCACCAGCAGGATAGCGACGAAATCCACACCGTCGCGATGCGCACCTTCCGGCGTGGGGCGTCCGATGCCGTTGCTGGTGTCGATACGAAATTGATGCGCTTCCACATACCATGGCTGTTCACCCTTGACACTCGAGCAGATGCGCGCGATCGCCAGCAATAACTTAGACCACACGGGTTGCGCCAGCGTATGCGCTGCCATCGGTTCGAACAAGCGCTGCATACCGCCGTGTAGCGCGTTGTATTCCAGCGGCTGGTAATGCGCGCGATGCGCGATCTGCACGACACTGTTCTGCTCGACCACGAAACAAGAATGCCGGCGGCGCCGATAACGCCCCCCGTCTTTGAGAAAGTTATCCAGCGGCAGATCATCCCAATCCGCCTTTATCGCGTCCAACCCGGACAACGCAAAACTCGCGAACTCGGCCACGCCATGCGGACTCAATACCGCATATCCCTGTGTTTGCAAAGCAACAGTCAGTTGTTGTGGCTGGGCAAAAACCGGGGAAAGCGTAGCGATGGTCATGACAATACATTTTGAGGGAGCGATGTGCTGATTCTACGTCAGCGAACTGTGTTTGCGCACACAAAATAATGGCCTGCATTTTTCTGCGCAGACCGCTGATATACAGAGTTTCGCGTTCCTATTTACAGCGGGAAAGGCGTACACTATTTGCACTAAAACAAGGGAGATATACCATGTGGAAAGCGTCCTTCGCCTTAATGCTCATCGCAGCGCTTGCGGGATGCCAAAAATCGCCGCCGCAAAGCGCGGAACCTCCGCAGAAAATCACTGTCGCTTACACCTACCAACCGCAAAGCACCTTGGTTCATGTCGCGGTGATTAAAGGTTATTTCGCCGAAGAAGGGCTGGAAGTCCAATCGCTGATGCACACCTATGGCAAGGCAGCGCTGCAATCCGTCCTCGACAGCAAGGCTGATTTTGCCACCGTCGCAGAAACACCCGTCATGTTCAGTGCGCTCAAGGGTGAAAAGATTTTCGTGATTGCCAACATCGAAGCCAGCACCATGAACAATGCGATTGTCGCCAGAAAAGATGCCGGCATCTCCAAGCCCGGCGACCTGAAGGGGAAGCGTATCGCATTCACTCCCGGCACCACGTCAGACTTCTTTCTGGATTCGTTCCTGACTGCAAACGGACTCACGCGTAAAGACATACAACCAGCCGGACTGAAGCCGGAGGAATTTCAGGATGCCATCATGGCAAAAAAAGTGGATGCGATATCCACTTGGAACTATCCGCTGACGCTGATCAAACAGCGGCTTGGGTCGAACGGAACGATCTTCTATGATCGCGAGATATACACTGAGACATTCAACATCGCAGTACAGCAAGATTTCGTCCGCAAGAATCCGCAGACCGCGCAACGCTTCCTGCGCGCCCTGATCAAGGCGGAAGATTTCGTGGCGAAGAATCCTGAGGAAGCCCAGTCCATCATGTCCGCCGCCACAAAAATAGATGCGGGACTCATCCATGAAGTCTGGAATGCATTCAATTACCATGTTGTCCTCGACCAGACGCTCCTGATCACGCTGGAGGACGAAGCCCGATGGGCGATGAAAAATAAACTGACGGACCAGACTGTCATGCCAGATTTTATGAGCTTCATTCATCTCGATAGCCTCAAAGCAATCAAGCCGGAAGCAATCAAAATGAACCGGTAAACCATCATGCGCATCACCACCCGCCTAAGGATCATTTCCACCATGACGATAGCTGCGCTCATCATCATGGTGCCGATACTCATCTGGTCATTCATCGAATTCAAGCGTGCCGAGAACAACTACATCTTTGCCGACACGATCAGGGTTAACTTCTTCGAGCGCACCTCAATCATGGACCAGTATTTTTTGTATCGGGAAGAACGTGTGCGCGCACAATGGGGGACCAATATGGAAACCTCAGATAGCCTTTTGCGCCAAGCCGCACTTCAATTTCATAGCGACGAAGACCGGCAAACGCTGGAACGACTGCAAAAGCATATCGAAGATACGGCAGGTATTTTCCATCGCATCGTCAACAACACCAATACGATGAACATAGCCACCGGCAATCGCCATGTTTATGAAGAACTCGACAAACGGCTCTACAGCCAACTGCTACTGAAAGCCAACTCGGTCCGCGATGCAGTGACCCTATTGAAGGATGCCAGCGCACAGCATGTTGAACTGACCTATAAACAGCTGACCCTCATTGTCAGCCTGTTCGCGATCACGCTGGCGCTCGCCACCATCATGGTCTCAAGGCAACTCGCCAGACTGATCCGCAAGCGCCTGATACCTCTGCACGATGGCGCAAGGATCATTTCCGAAGGGAATCTGGGACACAGGATCAAGTGCGACGGTGCCGATGAATTTACGGAACTCGGGCAAGCCATCAATGGAATGACGGAGAAACTCGCGGCGGAAATAAACGAACGCAAACAGGCCGAAATAGAAGTGCGCAACAGTGAAGAAAAATTACGCTCCATTCTGAGCGCAGCCGAAGTCGCCGTTGCATGGGCCAATGAAGAAGGGGAGATCGAATATGCAAATCCCAAGTTCATCTCATTATTCGGTTACACCCTTGATGATGTCCCCACTGTTGAACAATGGTATCTGCACGCTTATCCCGATGCATCCTATCGGGCGACAGCTGTAAATGAATGGAATGCCAAAGTAGCCCTTTCTCTCCCGGCAAAAACTGCCATTACCCCGATGGAAGTGGATGTCGTCTGCAAAGATGGTTCAATGCGCCACGTTTTACTCATGGGCTCATGGGCCGGAAGCCGGTTGCTGGCTAATTTCAGCGACATCACTGAACGCAAACGGATGGAAGAGCAAATACGCCAACTCGCATTTTACGATCCGCTCACCAAACTGCCGAATCGCCGCTTACTCAGCGACCGCTTGGGTCAGGCCATGTCCTCCAACAAACGTAGAAAATACTATGGCGCATTGATATTTCTCGATCTGGACAATTTCAAACCGCTGAACGATGCACATGGGCATACGGTTGGCGACCTGTTGCTGATCGAAACAGCGACCCGGCTGAAAAACTGTGTGCGTGCAATGGATACCGTAGCACGCTTCGGCGGTGACGAGTTTATCGTGATGCTCAGCGAGTTGGATACGGATAAAGCCGAGTCGTATTCACAAGCCGGAATCGTGGCAGAAAAGATCCGCACTGCCTTGTCCGAACCCTACCGACTCACTCTCGTTCACGAGGGTAAAGCAGAGCCCACGGTCGAACATCACTGCACCGCGAGTATCGGTGTAGTCGTGTTCTTCAACCACGAGGGAAGCCAGAACGATATTCTGGAATGGGCTGACGATGCGATGTATCAAGCCAAAGAGTCCGGGCGCAATTCGATCCGTTTCCACAACTTTAAAGATTAACGCACCAAGCTTCAGCAACAAGCATTTAACGAATACAGATTGGCGTATACAGCAGGCGCAACTCTCTCTTTCGTTTGCGACCTTCCTTTGCATTTTAGATCGCCCCCGAGCTCTCTCACTGCCAGCATGATGAATGCATCGGCAATCGTTTTCCCTATGCCAAACGGCCTACTGCGAAGAAGAATATGCCTAGATAGCAACGCTGGTTGCCTATATACGGCTAGGTCGTTTGGCATATTGTGGCAGTCGATACGGAAGCCTATAAAGCTCACCACAGGAACACATGCCTATCCAATGCGGCACTAAAACTTATACGGGAGCATCAAATGAATTACTTACTTTTCGCATTACTACTGCTTCTGATTGGAGCGACTCTCTTAATGACTAGCATCCTGATGAACAGGGAGCCGGGGCAAAACCTTCAAAGCGCGTTCAACGACAGCGTGGCTTGGGGGTTGGGGTTTCTCGTTGGCTTCGGCACGGAATTTTGGATATTTGGAATTAGCTGAGCCGCTGCAAAGACTCCAGAACGCGGGGATTTTCCCCAAGAGAGCATCCGGAAAAAACCCTGTCTGCCGACACGCCAAAATCATCACGAGGTGCCATCATGAGTCATGATAACAAAGAGAGCTTTATTCAACAGAATTTTGCGTTGATTCCAATTTGTCTTATATATTTTTTGCTTTTCATACTGGATTACACTTGGAGATTTTACTTTCACAGAATGTAATCCAGTTCTGCCCAACCCCGATTGCGCGGTAGATTCCGGCCTGCATCACAGCTTGAATATCACCGTCACACGCAGCCCATTTTCGTTTGCCTGCGGTTCAATATTCAGGGATGCACCGTGAACCTCGGCAATATGCTCTACGATTGACAGCCCCAAGCCGCTCCCGCTGGCGCGAGTTCCCAAGGGACGATAAAAACGCTCCGCGACCTTGGCTATTTCTTCTTTTGCGATGCCGGGGCCATTGTCGCTAACCGATAGAAACACTTGCCCCTGTTCATTGGCAACGCTTACTCGAACCGACGTTCCCGGCAAGGTATGGCGCACGGCATTGTCGATCAGGTTGCGCAACAATATCCGCAGCAACACAGCATTGCCGCGCACCGCCACCTCGTCTCCTTCCGTCAATTCGAGCTGCACATCGCGCGCATGGGCAGACGGTGCGATTGCGGCGATCACCTCTGTGGCGATATTCCTGAGCTGGCATGACTCGGCAATCGCATCGCTCAAGGTGTCGATGCGCGCGAGGGTCAGCAACTGCTCGATAAGATGCGCCGCACGGTCGCAGCCGAGTATCGCGTTGTCGAGCGCGTGGTTGCGTTCCGCCTCGCCGGATGCATTGCGCGCCACTTGCGCCTGTGCTTTGATCGCTGCAACCGGAGTGCGCAATTCGTGCGCCGCATCGGCAGTAAAGCGTTTTTCTTTTTGCATGGACGCATCGATGCGCGCAAACAAGCTATTGAGGCGCTCGATCAAGGGCATCACTTCGCGCGGCACCGCACCCGCATCCAGCGGCGCAAGGCTGTCCGGTTCGCGCAGCGCCACTTCGCCGGTCAGCTTGACCAGAGGACTTAGGCCGCGTGCCACTGCCGCCCACAACAGAAACGCCAGCAATGGCAGAGAAAACAATAGCGGCTTGAGCAGGTTGCCCGCGATGCCGCGCGCCAGTTCGTCGCGCACTTCGATGCGCTCGGCCACATGGATCAGATTTGTTCGGGAATCATCCCAGGTGCTGAACACGCGCCAGCTAACCCCGTCGATGACACTGTCGCTGAAACCCTGCTCGTGCCGGGCCAGCGCCTGTGCCGGAGCGTTGGCGGAATGCAGTCGCAGCACCCTCCCGCCTTCCCATATCTGAAAAGCCACGCGGCGCGAATATTTATGCAGCAGGGGCGCATGCTCGGTTTCGATCTCGTCCAGCTCATGCGAGGCTTGCACGATCAGCAGCGATGCCGTTTGCGCCAGGTGTGCATCGAGTATCTCGTCGAATTCCTCGCGCGCATCGTAATAGGTAAACAGGGCCGCCCCCAGCCAGACCACAACGACCGTAGCCAAGGACAGCGCCAGCAGCCTTTGTTTCAGCGAGCCGTGCTCGCGCATCTCAAACATACCTGTCGCCCGCAATCATGTAACCCACGCCGCGTATGGTGGTTATCAGTTCGGGGAACAGCTTGCGGCGCAAATGGTGGATATGCACTTCCACCGCATTGCTCTCGACTTCTTCACCCCAGGCATACAGCTGCTCCTCGATTTGCGCGCGCGACAGCACCCTTCCCGCGTTGAGCATCAAAGCGTGCAGCACGGCGAATTCTTTGGCCGGCAACTCGATCGGCTGATTGCGATAGATCACCCGATGCGTTGCCGGCTCAAGTTCCACTCCGGCGGTCTGCAACGTAGCAGAGACTTTTCCGCTGGCGCGACGAACCAGCGCACGCAGACGCGCTGCCAGCTCACCCATGTCGAACGGCTTGGCCAGATAGTCGTCCGCACCGGCATCCAACCCCTTGATGCGGTCGTCCACCGTATCCAGTGCGGTTAGGATCAGCACCGGCAGCGGCGCATTGCGCTTGCGCAAGCGCTGCAGCACTTCCAGTCCTGACATGCGCGGCAACCCCAGATCCAACACCACGGCGGCATAAGCCTCGCTGCCGAGCGCCTGATCTGCCGAAATGCCGTCTTTCATCCAGTCCACGGCATAGCCAGACTGTTTTAAACCAGCCTGGATCGCATCGCCCAACAAGTCATCGTCTTCGATTACCAATACGCGCATCTTTTCGCCCGTCAATCCAGTGCCAATATCAATCGTCGTCATCGTCATCGTGCTGCTCAGCCTGCGACGCACTGTCGCTTGGCGGCACGAGACCTGTTGCCGGATAACCGATCCAGAATGCCGCAACCAGCACCAGCATTATGACACCCAGCCATGCGTGAGAGCGACGGATACCTTCGTCTGGCTGCGCGGATTTATATCCGCTGATCATGGCTCTCGCCAAATTTTCGCGCTGTTTCACGCTGCTCGCAATGACCCCGCCAACATGCAGCAGCACTATCGCCAGCATGGCATAAGACACCAGCTCGTGCAGCTCTTCCAGCGCTTCTCCGCCGGCATCCTGCAGCAACATCACCCCGCTCGCACCGGATGCGATACCGAGAGCCAACAGCGCAAATATCGCCACGCTACCCGCCGGGTTATGCCCCACATAACGCACAGAATTGCCATTTGCCAGCGAGGCTAAATATTCCGCTATCTCGCGGGGCTTGAACAGAAACGAACGGAACTGCGCATAGCGTGTGCCGGCAAATCCCCACACCAGCCTGAATACGATCAGCCCCAGCAGGGTATAACCGAGCACGGCATGAATGTCGCGGTAGCGCTCCGACTCGGCAGTCAGAAAAGCGCCCGCAAATGAAACTACCAACAGCCAGTGAAAAACCCGCGTAGGCACATCCCAAACCAGTATACGTTGCATCATGGCGATCTCCTTTTACTTGGGAATTCTGATGTTGTGTTCGCTGTAATTACCGCGTTCCGCCTGCAAATGACAGGCCGCGCAATTGGACGGGGTTTTTACTTTCGGATTTTTCCATGTCTGCGCGGACACTTCGTCATGCTCGCGCTTGAACCAGCCGGTTTCGGTGATGCGCAACAGAGGCTTGGCCGGGGAGGCGTGCTTGCCGCCGCCGGATTGTTTATCCAGAAAAGCGCCAATCTCGCGTGCAGTAGCCGCATCCAGGCTGGCATCGGTACCGAAGTGTTTATCCAACCCAGACATCATCTCGCGCCATGATGCGGCGGGAAGCAAACGCGGCGGGAATGCCACATGGCAAGCACCGCATTCGGTTTTCCATTTTGCATTCGTTGCTGCAACGACCTGCACTTCATCGTCGTCATCGTCATGTTCCGCATGAGCCACAGACGAAATTCCGCCCAGCAACAGCAAAGCGACGAAAAAATGAAAAAGGTTTCGATAATTAAAAGCCATGAAAGTCTCCTGTTACTTCTTTATGGTGAGCAGATAGGCAAGCACATCGCCTTTTTCCTGTGGCGTACATACACGTTCCAGCACGTCGTTACAATTGCGCTTGAACCATTTTTCAACCTTGGTAGCATCGGTGAAACGTTCCGCATTCGCGGCGGGAGCAAGCGGCCGGATGACCTTGCTGGTCTTGGCATGCTTACATGATGTTGCGGGATTGTCGGAATGGCAGGAAGCGCAACTTAATTCATTGGCGTGCTTTTGCTTGAAAAAGTTCTCCCCGCGCGCGGCGGAGAATCCCTGAAAAGCTGGCGCAGCAACCTTGGCTTCATCCTTGATAGTCGCCAACATCTCCCCGGGAGTTATGGCCCAAGCAGATTGCGACATCAAGCCGGCTGCGGCCGCAAGCGCTAAAACCGACATCTGAAATTTATGAAACATTCTTTGCCTCCTTAAGTTGCATTGCGAGGAGCGCAGAATGAATGACAAAACTTAAGGTTTGCTTAAATGCAGATGATTTCCGTTACCAAACAAAAAACGCCGAGAATCTATCCGTCGGCGCAATCTTTGTTGCACTGGATGGATTGCGCTTGTTTACACACCGACAAAGCACCATTCATCATCCGACAAACCGGTTCTTCGGCGTGCGAGCTATTCTTCCGCTTCTGCAATAGGTGCAGCTTCGACATACAACGCCTCAAGCTGCTCCTCGCGCAGATCTAAAACTTGCAGGCAGGCAGCCCCCAGCTTCGTCCATTCCTGAGTGAGGCTCAGTCCCAGTTGCTGCTGCACGATGTGTTCCGCAAGTTGCCCGGTTGCGATGAGCCTGCGGCTCAGCATAGGCAAGTTGAAGTTGGCCGATTGCAGCGCCGCAAGGTCGTGGTGATTGCGTATGGCGAGACATATCTCTTCCGGCAGCCACCAGCTTTGCGCCAGAATGCAACCGATCATGGCATGATTCGTCGGCAGATGTTCCTCTTCCACATCTGTGAAACTGCGCACGGCATCCTGATTGGCCGTGGCAAGTATCGCTTCGTAGTTCGGGAAACGTCCCAGCAGAACCGGGATGCCGCAGTCGCGGAACAGCCCGTAAGTGTAAGCATCATCGGCACGTAATCCGCTTATTTCTAAATGCTGCGCCAACCAGCCGGAAAGGCGTGCAATGCGTGCAGAGGCATCCCAGAAACGCTCCAGATTGGGCACGTTCGGAAAAGCTTTGCGCAGGACAATGCCTGCCACAGCACGGCTGGCCGTGTCCAAGCCGAGTATTGCGAGCGCTTCGTTTACCGAACGCACGCGCTGGCGCATGCCGAAATACGGGGAGTTAGCGGTTTTGATCAAACCAGCCGAGAGTCCGACATCGGTTACGATGATAATTGCCAGGCGGTTGTAGTCGGGTTCGTCCTTGCGCGCCTCTGCCATGAAGCGATCCAGAATGACCGGGCAAGGAGGGATGCCAACGTCGATGATGGAGCGTTCAAACAGACTATCGACTGCCGTCGGAACGGAGCCTTGCAGAGCATCATTCATTTGGAATTCCTTGTTTGCAGCCATGGAAGAAGGCTCTCTTCCGGCATCGGTCTTGCGTAGAAAAATCCTTGGATAGCATCCACACCCACGTCAAGCAAGGCATCGATCTCTTCTTGTCTTTCGCATCCTTCAGCCACGACGGTCATGCCCAACTCGTGCCCCAGCTGAGTCATCGCCTTGACCACGGCCAGAGCGCGACGATCTTCCGGCAATACGGTGATGAAGGCCCGATCCAGTTTAAGTTTTTTTGCCGGGATGTCCTTCAGATTGGCCAGACAGGAATAGCCTGTGCCGAAATCGTCGATGGATAAACTCACGCCTGCGGCGAGAGCGTTTTTCAGGTTCTTTTGAATCGTATCCGAAACGTCCATAAACAGAGACTCGGTTAACTCCAATTCCACCAACTCCGGTTTTGCATTGGAGCAGATCAGGGCCGCATGCAACGCCTGGGTGAACTTCGGGGAAACCAACTGCGCGCGCGAGACGTTGATCGCAACTTTGGTGCAATAACCCGCATCATGCAGCTGACGCGCCTGCATTGCGCCCTGCAATAAGCACCACTCTCCGAGACGAATGATCAGCCCGGTCTTTTCCGCGACGGGAATGAATTTTCCGGGCGATATATTTTCGCCGTTAACAGAACAGCGCATGAGCGCCTCGACCGCCTCAATTTCTCCGTCCGCACGAATGATGGGCTGGTAGTGCAGAGATAGCCCGCCGGTCTCAAGTGCAGTATGCAGGGTGCTTTCAATCGAGAGTTCTTCGCGTGCGAGCGTGATGCCGAGACGCCCTGGGATTGGCTCTTCACCGGAGCAAACAATACTGTTCCCCCCTTTGCTTTTGGCCGCAATCATGGCGCGGTCCGCGCGCTCTATCAGGGTGAGCGAGTCTTCGCGGTGGTGGATTGCGATGCCGATGCTCGCGGTGGGACGCAGGGTCAGATTGCCAATAGTAAGCGGCTCTTCAACCGTTCTGGCCAACTCGCCGGCAAGCTGCTGTGCCTGAGCCAGATCGCATTTCGGAACAAGGAACACGAATTCGTCACCGCCCATGCGGCAGAGTACCGCGCGCCCGCTTACTCTGTTACGGAAGCGCAGCGCGAGTTCTTGGATTATCTCGTCTCCCGCCAGATGACCAAACGAATCGTTGATTTTTTTAAAGCGATCAAGGTCGAGCCAGATGACAGCGAACGGGTGACCGCTATCCGTAGCGTCGGCAGTGAGCATCACTGCTTCATGCAGGCAGCCCAATCGATCCAAAAATCCGGTGAGAGAGTCTATATTGTTCATGTCGAGTGACTATGTGCGCAAACTGCACGGGCGCACATCATAAACCCAACAAAAATTTTGTACAGCGCGACTGTTGCATCAATTTAGTGATACGCCATCACTGCACATAACTTGTTCGCACTCGGTTCATACTGCCAGACCAGCCGCATCGAACACGCCTTCGAACAGGATTGAACTCAGATAGCGTTCGCCGGAATCAGGCAGGATCACGACAATGATTTTGCCCGCGTTCTCTGTCTTCTGCGCCAGACGCACCGCCACTGCCACGGCAGCACCGCTGGAGATGCCGGAGATGATGCCTTCCTCGCGTGCCAGCCGACGCGCGTACAGTACCGCATCTTCATTCGTCACTTGCTCGATATCGTCCACCAGCGACAAGTCCAACGCACCGGGCACGAAGCCTGCACCGATACCCTGAATCTTGTGCGGTGCGGGTTTGAGTTCCTGTCCTGCACGCTTTTGCGTGAGGATCGGACTGGCGGACGGCTCCACTGCCACCGAGCGAATCGCCTTGCCGCGCGTCTTCTTGATGTAGCGCGACACGCCCGTGATGGTGCCGCCCGTTCCCACGCCGGAGACGAAGATGTCGATCTTGCCGTCGGTGTCGTTCCAAATCTCCGGCCCGGTAGTCGCCTCGTGGATAGCCGGATTAGCCGGATTTTCGAACTGTTGCAGCAGCACGTATTTGGCATCGGATTCCGCGATCTCCTTGGCCTTGGCTATCGCACCGCTCATACCCTTTGCACCTTCGGTCAGCACCAGCTTCGCGCCGTAGGCAACCAGCAACTTGCGGCGTTCGACGCTCATCGTCTCGGGCATGGTCAGCGTGAGCGGAATGCCGCGTGCCGCCGCCACAAAGGCCAGCGCAATGCCGGTGTTGCCGCTGGTGGGTTCAACCAGCTCCTTACCCGGCCCCAGCAGACCGCGTTTTTCGGCATCGTCGATCATCGCTACGCCGATACGATCTTTTACCGAGTATGCCGGATTGCGCCCTTCAATTTTAGCGAGAATGATTGCCTTCGCCCCGTCGCCCACGCGGTTCAATCTGATGAGCGGCGTATGACCGACGGACAGCGAATTATCTGCAAATTGCTTCGACATGTTTTTCTCCTTTAAGTGGGTTCACAATGAAATAAGTCTAACCGACCACTCCGACTTTATGAACTGGTCAATTGTTATAAGCATAGAACCTCAATCGCTATTGAACCGACACCAGTCCCGCCCGTATCGTCGCCTCGTCCAGCTTGGGCGAGCACAGCTCGATGAAGCGATAGGCAAAGCTGCGCAGATAATGCCCGCGCCGCAACGCGATGTAGGTCGTATTCGCACCGAACAGGTGATCGCATTTCAGCAAACGCAGATCGCTATCCTTGGCCGGATTGAACGCCATCGAGGCGATGATACCGATGCCCATACCCAGCTCCACGTAAGTCTTGATTACATCCGCATCCAGCGCCGACATCACGATATCGGGCGTAATGCCCGCATCTGCGAACGATTTGTCGAGCTTGGCGCGTCCGGTCAGGCCTTCGTGGTAAGTCACGATGGGATATTCCGCGAGTGCCTGCAAGGTCAACGGCTGCACCTTCTCCAGCGGATGTCCGGCAGACACGATCACCGCGTGATGCCACGAATAATAAGGAAAGGAATCCAGCTTGGTCACATCGTGTAACGCCTCGGTCGCCATCCCGATGTCCGCTTCGCCGTTCAGCAACATGGTTACGATCTCGTTCGGCCCGGCCTGATGCAGCTTGAGATGCACCCTGGGAAAGCTCTTCTTGAATTCC
>JBAZYW010000002.1:0-42936 GCA_041659125.1 Gallionellaceae bacterium
GGGGCCCACCCGCCACTAACACCACGCTGACTCAACCCGTACTCACGGAACGCTGCTACAACACCGCTGGCACCCCTAGCTCAGTGCCGTGCACGTCCTCCGAGACTCGGGTTCGCCGAGTAACGAACACCCCACCAAATTGGGCCACAGGCGGCAACAAAGGCTGGAAAGTCGCCTTGCCCATAGGTGGTGAGCGTGTGGTGGGTGAAGGTAGCTTCATATCCAGCGGACGCTATTACTTCACCACCTACAACCCGACCATCAGCTACCTCGTGCCCAACACCACTACCTATGTCTGGGGAGAAAACTGGCAGATGGCGTTGGAATCCGTGACGGGTGGCAGCACTGACCCGTTCATGGATTTGGACGGCAGCGGCACTATTACCGTCAATGACAGGATTAAATATACCGCCACGGATGCCGAAGTCGTCGCTGGCACCCAAACAGTGAACACCGCGATTATCACTCCCAACGTGGATGGTATTGAAGTCGGCAAGTGGGTGGCTCGCGGCGTGCAATCGCAGCCAACTTTGGTGAAATTGACCGCACTCTTCACCACCTTGTTCAATACCAATCCGGATGTGACTTTCCCGCCTGCTGCGCCAGTAGGGACAGGTGTGTCCGGAGGACACTTCGATGAAGATATATTTTTCGGTGCTGTCACCGCCAGCGCGCGTGCCACCGCCACCATCACGGTCAGCAGTACCGGCAACACCTTGCCAGCTACGCTGGGCGGCATACAGGTGGATGGAGTGAGCATCGTGCCCGCTTTGACGGTCAGCGACATCACCAACGGATCGGCAACTGCCACCAATGCCAGCACTATCAAGAACAAAGTGTCCAGCAGCACTTACACCGCCACCGTGTCGGGTAGCACTATTACCCTCACGGCTCCAGCGGGCACCGGCTACAACGGCAAGGTGGTCACCATACTCGCTGGCACCTCATCCGGCACTCCGGGTACAGCGGGCACTTATCCCACGGGACTGATCACATTCGCTGGTAGCGGCACTACGAGTAGCAGCAACAGTGCCAAGATCAATAATGACTTAACAGGTAGCAAGTCCCTAATAGTGGGCGGCTACAGTTATGGCAGCTCTATCACCATCGGCAAGAACAAAACTCCGTCCGACGCGGCCAGTGCTCTCGTTAATGCCATCACCACTGCTGGCACCGTTAAAGCCTACATCGGCGGTGACACCGTTACACCGACCTGCGCGGCACAATCGAGCAATGTCGTTTGTTTGGTGGACACCTCGACTTATAGCGATCAAGCGATATCCATCGGTTCACCAAATTCCAGATGGGGCTCGGTGACTTACGCCGCTAGCGCCACCACCACAGGTGGTGCCGCAGGCACCGCAGGCACGGGTTGGAGCGATCTGGCACCTGCACTTTCCACAACCAACTTCAGCGGCGGCACGGATGGCAGCACCGCCGGTGATACGTGCACTTCGGGATGCACAAAGGACACGCACGTTCACCAATACGACGATAAATATGACGTCACCGGTGTAAACATGCTGAATGCCAGCACAACCTCGTTTAACCTTGATCGGGCCATACCCAGCACCTCGCAAAATTTCAAGGTCATCCTGCAAAACCAGTATTTAAACCCGGCGGTAAAGTTACACATCGGCGATGCAAGCTACTTGCCGAATGTGGATTTCGGTTATGTCAGTATCAAAAATTACACCACAGGCGCCACGCTGGATGTGGCGACCTTACCCACGTATAACCGCAATCCAGCTTCTACTGGCGATGGATTGACCACAGGTGCTAAATATATAGGCAGCTTGGCCATCAATATGCCGATCGATGCCTTAACTGCCAAGAACTGGTGGGGCAACGGTGACGTGCGCGTCGGTCTTATCCCCACTACCCCTGGCTGTGTCTATCAGGCTGCTGGTTCGACTGACGGTAATATGTACAAACCCGTCAGGGCACCTGCCAATGATGCTGTGCTAGATTATCCTCTGGATGGGCCGGGAACTTTGGGTTACTCCGGTGCCACCACCCCTGCGACGGCAACCGGTGTGCGTCACGGCGGCGCATTGACCGTGCAGATTATTAGGGATACCACGCCCAACAGCGCACTTGAACTCAACGATCATTTAAGCCGTCCCGAGTACGGCTGGCGCGTCAAATCGGCGCTGTACAGCACCTACGTGTTGGCGGAGTACATCACCTACTGGCACCACCCGAATGGCTTGTGTTTTAATTCTACGGGTTGGACAAAAACACCCGGCCCGGATAACGGTAGCAGTACCGCCTCCGCTCCGGCGGCGGGTTCCACCGATCCAAAAATCGGCAATTTGAGCGGTACGGGTGGCACGGTTACCAGCGTAGTCCCAGCGGGGGACACCATCACCATCACTTATGTCGATGGCTCTAGAGACATCATCCAGCGTATCGTGAATGCGGATGGCACAGTCACCACGATCACCATCCATATTCCTGCTGGCGTAAGCGGCACACCCACAACTACCCCGAATGCGGATAAAACCGTGACGGTCACGGTTGCCGGGGTCAGCGGCACAGTTGCCTCCGGCGGCTCCGCCACGCTAAGCAACGGCGCGATTATCGGCGCTGTCACTACGGCCAATACAGCCGGCAGTAGCGGCAGTGGCGGCCTGCTCAATCAAAATGCGATTGGGTATAGACGCATATTCTGGAAAGAACTGATTAGAGACTAACGCAAACAGTGTGCTACCAATTTCGGGAGTGGCACACTGTTCATTTACCAAGGAGCAGCAATGAAATCTCACCGTAACAATGGCTTTACCTTAATTGAGTTGATGATCGTCGTCGCCATCATCGGCATCCTCGCCGCCATCGCCGTGCCTAACTACAGCGCCTATATAGTCAGAAGCTCACGCGCAGCGGCGCAGACGGAACTACTGCAACTGGCCAGCCTGCAGGAAAAAATTTATCTCAATTCGAATGCTTACACACCAAACATCACGGGCATTTATGACGGTACCGCTGCTGCAAATAACGCTGCCGCAGCGGGAGGCTTGAACAGGCCCGCCGGACCAACAGCAGGTTGCGGTTTAACAGATGACGGCAAGTACGAACTCTGTCTTAATATCACCGCCCCCAGTCAAACCTATACGCTTACAGCCACTCCCGTCGCGACTAAAACGCAAGTGGGCGATGGCAATATTTCTATTAGCGAAAATGGTAAACGCCTGTGGGGCGCGGTAACTTGGTAATAAGACCGCAAATATTGCAAGCTAACAAAAAGCCCGCAATGCGGGCTTTTTGTTAGCCGCTATTCCTCAACCCCGCCGCAATGCCGTTGATGGTCAGATGGATCGCACGCTTCACCTTTTCGTTGTCGTCCCCGGCGCGGTGGCGGTGCAGCAAGGCCACTTGCAGGTGATTGAGCGGGTCGATGTAGGGCGTGCGCGTGGTCAGGCTGCGCGCGAGCGTCGGGTTATCTTCCAGCAGCGTCGATGCGCCGGTGATGGCGAACAGCATATCGACGGTGCGTTGCCACTCCGCCTCGATCTCGCCGAATATCTTCGCGCGCAAAGCTTCATCCTGCACCAGCTCGGCGTAGCGCGAGGCGATACCCATGTCGGTCTTGGACAGCACCATGTCCATATTGGAAAGCAAGCCTCTGAAGAATGCCCAGTTCTGGTTCATCGCTTGCAGTTGCTTGAGTCCGGCCTCGCCTTCGCGCTCGATGAACTGCTGTGCAGCGCTGCCGAAACCGTACCAGCCCGGCAGGATGGCGCGGTTCAGGCTCCAGCTGAACACCCAGGGGATCGCGCGCAGATCTTCAATATTGTCCGTTGCCTTGCGCGATGAAGGACGGCTGCCGATATTGAGTTCGGCGATCTCGCGGATCGGCGTGGCGGCAAAGAAATACTCGGTGAATCCTGGTGTTTCGTACACCAGTTTGCGGTATGCGGAGAACGCGTTGCCGCTCAAATCTTCCATGATGCGGTGAAATTCCGGCATGGTGGAATCGTCGCCGTGGTGATGCACCAGCGTGGCTTCCAAAGTCGCCGCGATGAGGATTTCCAGATTGCGCCGACCGATCTCAGGGTCGGAATATTTGCTGGAAATAACTTCACCCTGTTCGGTGATGCGTATCTGCGCGTTCACGCTGCCCGGCGGTTGCGCCAAGATCGCCTGATAGCTGGGGCCGCCGCCGCGACCGACTGTGCCGCCGCGACCGTGGAACAGGCGCAGTTCAACGCCGTGCTTTGCGAACACTTTCACCAACTCGACTTCGGCTTTGTACAGCTCCCAATTGGCGGTGAGATAACCGCCGTCCTTGTTGCTGTCGGAATAGCCCAGCATCACTTCCTGCGTGTTGCCCCGGCTTTGCAGCAGTTCGCGATAGAAAGGTATGCCGAACAATTCGTCCATGATCGGACCGCAGCCCTGCAAGTCGGCGATAGTCTCGAACAGCGGAATGATATTGAGGTGCAGCGCCGGTGTTTTGCCCACTTCCAGCAGGCCGGTCTGTTGCACGATCAGCGCCACTTCCAACAGATCGCTGACGGCGTCGGCCTTGGAGATGATGTAGTTGGGCAGTGCCGCGCGGCCGAAACGTTGATGTATCTCGGCTGCCGCTTGCATCAGATGCAACTCGCCGCGCACGGTCTCGGTGAATGCGTCCACATCGGTTGCCAGCGGCTTGCTGGCTTGCAGCGCTGCCAGCAGCGTTTTGCGGCGGGCAGCCTCATCCAGCGTGGCGTAAGTTATACCCTGCGCAGCGAGCAGTCCGCTCACGACCTGCTCGTGGATAGCGCTGTGCTGGCGCATGTCGATCGGCGCCAGATGAAAGCCGAACACTTGCGCCGCACGGCGCAGATCGGCCATGCGTCCGCGCGCCAGATAGGTCGCGTGGTGATGTTCCAGCGAATGGATAACGATATCGAGATCGGCGATGAACTCATCGACCACCGCATACGGCTGAACGGCTTTGCTCACCGGATGCAGATGGCTGACGCGATGGCCGAGCTTTTCGGTGGTGGCAACCAAGCGCGCATAAATCGCGATCAACGCGCGACGATAAGGCTCGTCTTCGCGGCTCACCGCTTTGTCGGGCGAACTGGCGGCGAACGCTTCCAGCTCGGCGCTCACCTCCACCAGCCGGACGGACAGGCTCAAACGCGAACTCAACAACTCGGTCTCGGCCAAATAATATTCCAGCGCAGTAGCGGAATGACGTTCTGCCGCATCCAGCATCACCTTATGCGTGACAAACGGATTGCCGTCGCGGTCGCCGCCTATCCAGCTCCCCACACGCAGGAAAGGCGGCAGGTTCAGGCGCTGGCCGAAGCGTGCCTCGATCTGCTTTTCCAGTCCGCCGTACAGCTTGGGTATCTCTTTGAGGAAGGTGTAGTCGTAGAACGTCAAGCCGTTCTTCACTTCGTCCTGCACCGTCAATTTGGAAGTGCGCAACATGCGCGTGTGCCACAAGATCAGCACGAAACGATGCAATGCGTCTTCGTTGTCAGCCAACTCTTCCGGCGTCATGTCGAGACGGTCTCTATCCGCCAGCAAACTGGAGATGACCAGCTGGCAATTCAGAATGCTCTTACGCTGCACCTCCGTCGGATGCGCGGTCAGCACCGGCGATATCAATGCCTTGTTGAAAAATTCCTGTAATGCGGCGGCATCGACATTTTTTTCTTTAGCCCGATCCAGCGCCAATTGCATGCTGCCCTCTTGCGGCGGGGAGCCCGCTTTCAAATGTGCGCGGCGGCGGCGATTGTGGTGCAGGTCTTCGGCGATATTGGAAAGCTGCGAGAAATAGCTGAATGCACGCACGACGGCCAGAGTCTCGTCGGGCGAAAGCGCATCCAATACGCCTTCAAGCTGGTCGCGATCGCGGTCATCCTGCGTTTTGCGAAAGCGCACCGCAGTGCGGCGCACATTTTCGATCAGCGCAAAAGTCTCTTCGCCTTCCTGCTCGCGCAGGGTATCGCCGAGAATACGGCCAAGCAGACGGATGTCGTCGCGTAACGGCACATCCTTACTGGATATGTCAGCGGGGGCAGCAAGCAGGTTCATGACGTTCTTCTTCAACATAGGGTCAACGCGCACATTCAGGCTCATGTTAGAATGAGCCATAAATTATCAACAAATAATCATTCAGGAAAAGCAATGAATCAGGCATCCCAGACGACACCCGCACCCAAAAAACTGGTCATCGCATCGCGCGAAAGCGCATTGGCAATGTGGCAGGCTGAACACATCAGGGATCGACTGCGCGCATTATATCCGCAAACCGAGGTGAGTATATTGGGCATGACCACCCAAGGCGACCAAATTCTCGACGTGACGCTTTCCAAGATCGGCGGTAAAGGCTTGTTCGTCAAAGAGTTGGAAACCGCGCTGGAGAACGGCAGCGCCGATATCGCCGTGCATTCGCTGAAAGACGTGCCGATGCATTTGCCTGAGGGCTTCGTGCTGGCCTGCATCGGCAAACGCGAAGACCCGCGCGACGCCTTCGTTTCCAACCATCATGCCCATCTGGAAGCCTTGCCTGCGGGCAGCGTGGTCGGCACTTCCAGCCTGCGCCGCGAAAGCCAGCTGCGCGCACGCTTCCCGCATTTGAAGATAGAGCCGTTGCGCGGCAACGTGCAAACGCGTTTGCGCAAGCTGGATGAAGGCCAATATGCCGCGATCATTCTGGCCGCCGCAGGCTTGAAGCGCCTGGGTCTGGGCGAGCGCATCCGCGCGTTCATCTCCAGCGAAGACAGCCTGCCCGCCGTGGGACAAGGCGCCCTAGGCATCGAAACCCGCGCCGACCGCCCCGATCTGGAAGTTTTACTGCGTCCGCTGCACGATGCGGAAACCGCCGCCTGTGTATTCGCCGAACGCGCCATGAGCCGTGCATTGGCAGGTAGCTGCCAAGTGCCGCTGGGCGGCTTTGCGGAAGTGCAGGGTGACAAGTTGCGCATGCGCGGTTTTGTCGCCAGCCCCGATGGCAGCAAGATGCTGCGCGCCGAACAAACCGGCAGCATCGCCGCAGCAGAAGCTCTCGGCGACGCTGTAGCGCAAGCGCTGCTCAAGCAAGGCGCAGGCGAAATTTTAGCCGCTTTGAATGACTGACACCCCGCTTGCCGGACTCAACATCGTGGTTACACGCCCGCGCGAGCAGGCGGCGCAGTTGCAGCAGCACATAGAGCAGCTGGGCGGTAACGCGGTATTGTTGCCGCTACTCGACATCAGTCCGCCGATTGATACGCAAGCTTTGCGCAATCTGGTCGCCCGTCTGCCCGAATTCGACCTCGCTATTTTCATCAGCCCCAATGCGGTGCATTACGGCATGGCTGAGATTGTAGCGACAGGCGGTATACCGTCCGGATTGCGCATCGCCACCGTGGGACAAGGCAGCGCCAAAGCATTGCGCGATGCAGGCATGCAAGATGTCATTGCGCCGCAAGACCGCTTCGACAGCGAAGCCTTGCTGGCGTTGCCGCAATTACAAAACGTGCATAGTTGGAAGATCGTAATCTTTCGCGGCGACGGGGGGCGCGAGCTGCTGGGCGACACGCTTAAAGCGCGCGGCGCTGAAGTAGAATACGCCACCTGTTATCAGCGCAGCAAAACACAACAAAATCTCAGCGCCCTGTTGGACATCAAACCGGACGCCATCACGTTGAGCAGCAGTGAAGCGTTGGGCTATCTCTGGGAGGCGCTCGATGAAACCGGCAGAAAGCAAATGGCGGGTGTGCCGCTTTTTGTGCCGCATGCCCGCATCGCGGCGGCAGCTCAACAACAAGGCTGGCGAGATGTCATACAGACGGCAGGCGGGGATGACGGAGTCGTGTCCGGTTTGGTAGCATGGTCGAAAGCAAAATCTAGCATCGGAAAACATTTATGAGCGAGCAACCACAGTCTCATCAGCAACCCGCCCAAAATAAAACCGGAACAGATTCGGGTACGTTCCGCGCCATGCTGCGCACCCCCGGCCACAACCCCTTGGTGAACCTGATCTCGCATCTGAACATCACGCAGATGACGCTGGCCGTGCTGGTGGTGGTCTTCGTGTGGCAGTGGTTCGATGCGCATTACCAGATCAATCAGGTGCAGCAGGAACTGGCCAAACGTCTGGCAGAAATGGATGGCACAACAAGGCCAACCAGACCTTGGTTACCCAGAATCAGGAGGTCGTGCGCGAACTCGGCGGCAAGCTCAGCCTGCTGGAAAGCAAATATGCCGAGGCGCAAAATCAGCGCGCCGCGCTGGAGACACTGTATCAGGAGATGTCGAGCAGCCGCGACCAGACCGCACTCGCCGAAGTCGAGCAGATGCTGATGATCGCCGGGCAGCAGTTGCAGCTCTCTGCCAATGTAAAAGCCGCATTGATCGCCATACAACACGCCGATAGCCGTTTGCAGCGTCTGGATCGCCCGGCATTGGGGGGCCTGCGCAAGTCGATCAATCAAGACATCGACAAATTGCGCGCACTACCCAACATCGACACGGCAGGCATCAATCTGCGCATCGATAGCCTGATTACAGCCGTCGACACCTTGCCGCTGTCGCAGGACATACGCGCGCAAGAGAATAAACCTCTACCCGTCCCCGTCATCGCGGAAAGCGCGTGGAATAGATTCTGGCGCGAATTATGGCTGGAGACAAAACAACTGGTGCGCATCGAAAACACGCAAAAACGCGAACTGCCATTGTTGTCGCCGACCCAGACTTTCTTCCTGAGAGAAAATCTAAAGATACGTCTGCTCTCTGCCAGACTGGCCTTGTTGTCGCACGACGAAGTGAGCTACAAGCGCGACCTGAAGACCGCCCAAGAGTGGACCGGAATCTATTTCGACACGCGCTCCAGAGAAGGCGCCCAAGCACAGGCGACATTGCAGAAACTCGCCGCTTCCAACATCAACATCGAGCTTCCCGATATCAGCGCCAGCCTCGAAGCCGTGCGCAACTACCGCATCTCACACGAAAAGGCCGCGCGATGAAATCCCTCGTCTGGTTGCTGGCACTGTTCGCCGCCGCAGTGGCACTGACGCTTGCCGCGCACAATCCCGGTTACGTGCAGCTGGTTTATCCGCCTTACCGCATCGAGCTGTCGCTCACTCTGTTCGTGCTGTCTTTGCTGGGGTTGTTCGTGCTGGGCTATATGGTCGTGCGCCTGCTGCTTGCGGCTTTGCGTCTGCCCGCTTATGTGCACGCTTTCCGTGAAGAGCGGGCGCAAAGCAAAGGTCGCGCAGCCATGATGGAGGCATTGACCGCCTTTTTCGAGGGGCGCTACGCGGCCGCAGAAAAAGCCGCCGTGCATTCCATGGATCTGGGCGAAAAATCCGGATTAAATCCCATCGTCGCGGCGCGCGCCGCCCATGAACTGCGCGAGTTCGACAAACGCGATGCCTATCTCGCCGATGCCGAGAACAAGACCATAGGCGAAGCGACCATGCGCCTGATGGCAAAAACCGAATTTCAGCTCGACCAAAAGCAACCCCAGTCGGCATTAAGCTCGCTAAAAGAGTTGAGCGGCGCGGGTATAAACAAACACGTCGGCGCACTGACTCTGGAACTCAAAGCGCAACAACAAGCGCGCAACTGGGATGCCGTGCTCGACCTCGCGACGCAACTGGAAAAACGCCATGCCATCGACGCGACTCTGTCGATACAAATGCGCCAGCAAGCCTGGCTGGAAAAGCTACGCACGCCAACGCACGACATCGCTTCCCTGCGCGACTTATGGAAAGCCATGCCGGGCGAATTCAAACGCCGCCCCAAAATCGCCGCCACCGCCGCACAAGCGTTCTTGAAATTGCATGATGCCGTCAGTGCAGGCAAATTACTGGTAGAGAGTCTGAATGCGCAATGGGATAGCGACCTCGTCACTCTGTACGGCGACTGCCATAGCGATGATGTCGTGGCGCAAATCGACCAGGCCGAGCGCTGGCTGAAGATACACACCGACGATGCCGGCTTGTTGCTGGCACTGGGCAAGCTATGCCTGCATCAGGGCCTGTGGGGCAAAGCGCAAAACTATCTGGACGCCAGTATCAGCCTGCACCCCAGCCGCGAGGCGTATACCTCGCTGGGGCAGCTGGCAGAAAAACTAGAGAAGAAGGAAGACGCGTTCAATTATTACCATCTCGCGATGGAGCTGAAAGACGGCAAATAATTAGCTCTTTGGCACAAACGTAAACGCATCCGAGAAAAACTCATCATTGGGCAAACGGCATTTTTCAGTGAGTTCGCGATGCGCCGCCTCAACCACCACCGGCGCGCCGCAGGCGTAGACCTGATGCCCGGACAGATCGGGATAATCCTCTACTACCGCCTGATGCACAAATCCCGTGCGCCCGGACCATGCTTCATCCGAAACAACGGGCGTGAACTTGATGCCGTGTTGCTCCCATTTCCGCGCCTTTTTCAGCATATACAGATCGGCTTGCTTGCGCACGCCCCAGTACAAATGCATGGGGCGCTTGATGCCGATATGCATGGCGTGTTCGATGATGGCCTTGGTCGGCGCGAAGCCCGTACCGCTAGCGATGAAGATGATGGGCTTGTCCGAATCTTCACGCAGAAAGAAAGTCCCTAGCGGCCCCTTGATGCGCATGATGTCGCGCTCTTTCATTTCGTTGAACACATGCTGGGTGAATGCACCGCCCGCGATGTTGCGGATATGCAATTGCAGAAATTCGTCGTCATGCGGGGCATTGGCCAATGAAAAACTGCGCGGCTTGCCGTCTTTTTGCAAAATGTCGATATATTGACCCGCCAAAAATTGCAGACGTTCATTGGCCGGTAATTTCAAATACAGCACCATCACATCGTCGGCGATCTTTTCCATCTTTTGCACGCGGCACGGCAGCGTCTTCACCTGAATATCATTCCCCGTGGTGACCTCATGGCTTTCGATGACGAGATCGGACTTCGGTTTCGCACAACAGAACAAAGCCAGCCCGTCCGCTTTCTCGGCGTCGCTCAAGGCATAAGCCTGATGGTTTCCATAGTCCACCGAACCCTGTAAAACCTTGCCTTTGCACACCCCGCAAGCACCGTTGCGGCAGCTGTAGGGCAGGGTGTATCCGTGCTCCAGTGCGGCTTCAAGGATGGTCTCTTCAGGCTTGATTTCAAAACTGTGATTGCTGGGGTGGATTCTGGCTTTAAAAGTCATGTTAATTTTGCTGGATTCACGAGGGGCGCGATTTTAACGCATAATCGGCAGATGAAAAGCATTCTCATTGTCGGCTGTGGGGACATCGCGCTGCGCGTTGCGCCCTTGCTGCGTTCGCGTTACCGCCTGTTCGGCTTGGTGCGCAATATGCAGCATGCTGCGACGCTGCGCGCGACGGGCATCATCCCGATAGCAGGCGATCTGGATCATTCGCATCTCGCCCGCATCGCGGGATTGGCACACATGATTCTGCATTTCGCCCCGCCGCCGAATAGCGGAACAAGCGATACCCGCACCCGTCACTTGCTGGCTGCGCTATCGCACGGCACTTTGCCCGAACGGCTGGTCTACATCAGCACCAGCGGCGTGTATGGCGATTGCGGCGGGGCACGGGTGGACGAATCGCATCCGCTCAACCCGCAATCGGCACGCGCGGTGCGGCGTGCCGATGCCGAGCAGCGCATCCGCGACTGGGCAAAACGCAATCGCGTGCATGCCAGCATTCTGCGCGTACCCGGCATCTATGCCGCAGAGCGTTTGCCGCTGGAACGGCTGCGCACAGGCTCACCCGCCATCGTTGCGGAACAGGACAGCCACACCAACCACGTCCACGCCGACGATCTTGCAAACATCGTCGTGGCGGCATTGCGTCGCGGCAAACCGAACCGCGTGTACCACGCCAGCGACGACAGCGATTTGAAGATGGGCGACTACTTCGATGCGGTGGCTGGCGCCTGCCACTTGCCCCTACCGCCGCGCCTGCCGCGCGATGAAGTCGAGCGTGCAGTGTCGCCGGTGTTATGGTCGTTCATGAACGAATCGCGGCGCTTGGACAACGCGAGAATGAAGCAGGAATTGAAAGTGAAGCTGCGTTACCCGACCGTGACTGAGACCTTGGTAGCACTCAACAAAGCTGGTTCGTAAATTTAGCCTGCGTTGCCCTGCCCGCTTAAGCGGGCAGGGCAACATTCTGATTCACATATTGCATGCTTTCGATGTTGAGGTTGCCGCCGATGTCGGCATCTATATGGGGGTGCCGCGAGTTCCGGCTGCGCTTGCGTATCGCGGTATGTTTGTCCGAGTTGTCGTTGTTTGCATCATTAGTGGTTTAGTTCGGCGGGAGGGGAATTTATTCCTCCGCTGCCCCTTTTTTGCATTCCTACGTCACCCTTGGAAACCGATTTTTAAACACCGTGGCTGTTCCTCAATTTTATATTGATGCCCAATTGACCATTGCGTTACTTGCTTGAGTGACTCATCATTGCCGTCATAGTCTGGTCGACTTAGCCACAGTCGCGTAGCACGCTACACCATCTATTGCTTGGTCAGAATTCAATCGGTACACGTGGTCACGATTCTTTCGGCGACAGCATAGGCGCGTTATTTGCCATTGATAAGGAGTACATCATGAAAGCACGATTCGCAGTATTGTCCCTCTTGGTCTTGGTCAGCTTCGAGGCCCAAGCAGATTTGCCGGGATGGGCCGGCCCCATGCAATCGGTCATGTTGGGAGTCATTTCGGTTTCGGAAGCGATGAACGCAGCGACTTACGATCCAGTTGTCGATTTCAAAAAGGGGGACGTCTATGTTGGCGGCAGTGTTGCCCGCTACAAGGTCGATCCGCTCTACGACGAATCCAGCGTGGCTAAGGTGTCAGGCGATTTCAATGGGACCGGAGGCGGCTTCATGCTTGCTTACGGACTTTCGGATCGCTGGATGGTTTCGCTCCTCAGAACGAATTTCGGATTCGACGGTCAGGGTCAAGGTCAAAGTACAGGCTCGTGCGGATCATGTGTGCCGTGGAGCGTGCAGCTCGACCATGCAGGAATAGAGCATATCGAAGCGGTTGGTGCCTACAAATTCCAGTGGAATTCGGTCAGTCTGCCGGTCTATTTTGGGGTCACCCAGGAGCAGTACTCCATTGATGCGGTGACGGTGCAAAGCGGCACAACTGTCCGGGCAACAGCCGATGGAACATCGCGAGGCCTCGTGGCAGGCATCGCGGCAAGTTTCCCTATTGGAGCCTACTTCGATCTGGCTCCGTATTTTCGAGGAACTAACTTCCAGGGGTTCCAAGTCAATGCGCGCATCCCCGGTACAAATACGCAGGCCACTGGTGCCTTTAGCGATAACGGGGGCTACGGAATCATCGGGCTGAAGGTTGGTGCCCGCGTTACCAAGGATTTCCGAGCCAGCCTTGACTTGGGCTCGTATTTGCGCAGCCTCGACTCGGTCAACCAGATATGGATGAAAGGCACGAAAATTCAGAACAGTGCGGCGCTGACCTTAAATTATCGGTTCTGAACCCTGCGAAGGACAATAGGGATAAATTAAAGGGGTCCGCATCGCAATATGTTTTTGCATTTCACCTTTCCTGTTCAAAATCAGTTTGATCTTCGACTCTCGCACCTTGGCCTGTCTCAACCGTGCATCAAATTGAGTTGTTTGGCGATGATGTCGTGATTCAGCCAGAGCACCGGGGCAGACGGAGCGGATGTTTCGTGGAACATCAACGGCCCGGTTCCTTCCAGCACCAAAGCGCTCAAAATATCGGTCACCAGCACTTTCCGGTCTTTATGCATCTGCGTGATCTCGTCGGACGTACCGATCATTAGATCGGCCAGCACCGGAGTGTTATCCATCGGCCAGGCCGCAAAATCGCGGAATGTTTTCATCACGTCGCTGGCATTGTAGTCGGCGATCTTTTTCAACAGCTGTTCCAGCGAATGCCCTTCCTGGAACAAGGCGCGGCAAGCCTGCCACTGCGCCTCGGCCCAAGCGCCGCCATTTTCTTTCTTCAGCGCGTTGAGCAGCGGGAACAGGGAAAGCTCCACACCGACAAAGATGTCGGAAGAATTGGTGCGTATCTCGGGACAGTTGTAAACCGTGGCCTTGATGCCTTTGGCCCAGGCGGCTTCGGCTATGTGTTCGAGACGCATCTTGGCTTTGCCCTGGGTATAACTGGTGTAGGTCTGCCATTGGTACTGGTCGTCAATAAGTATCTCGGTACCGTGATAGCCGTATGCCGTATAGCGCACCTGCCCGCCCGTTTTCTCCAGACGCGCGCGTATCGCCGCGCTGCCTTCGATGAGGTGTTGGAAAGTGTTCGCGGTAACCTCGTCAAAATTCATCAAAATGAGTTTGCCGAGATCGCTGTCGAGCAGCGCGCGCGTGGACAGGAAGCGCTCGCCGCAGCCTTTGTAGACGCGGTTCGCAATGGCCAGAAACACCTTCACCTTGGGGATACCGCCCGCCATGGTATGCGCGAAGAAAGCATTGCTGCCGTCCGGAATCATGCCGTCCAGCGTCGCCATCACCTGAGCCACGGAGTCTTTGAAGCGCTTTACGCCGACTGCGCGGCATTTTTCGATATGCGGCCAATCGAGCTTGTCTTCCTGCCAGCTCTTGAGCGTCATGTTCGCCAGAAGATCGGTAGGGGTAGGCTCGCCTGCGGGGGCATCGAGATCGAATCCCGCCATCAGCGGCACATTGATGATGCGCCCGCCCAAGTTGACTTCGGCTATGGCCAGCTCTTCATCAGTCAACGCACGCAAGGCGTTGTTCTCATCGCGGCGGCCGACAGTCACGCCGATGATGGTCATCCCTGCCTTGCGCGCTTCGTTGATCAAACCGTTGGCGTAACCTCGCCCGAACAATTCGCCGAACAAGACAAAAACATCGCCTTTGCGAAAGATGTTGGTCTGAGGAAGATTTCTTAACGGAATTGGGGCAATCATAAAATGGACTCCAGTTTGATGAACGTTGCTATTCTAATAGGTTATGCGAGCCAGTTCCCGGTTATACGGGAGGAGTGTTGCTAATCTGTATCAGCTGCATCAGTTTATTCTTCGCCGCGCCGCTGGCGATGACTTCTGCGGCCTTTTTTACCCCGTGCGCCAAAGTATCGGCCAATCCCGCCACATAAATTGCCGCACCGGCATTGAGTAACACGATGTCGCGCGCGGCACCGGCCTGATTATCCATCACACCCGTCAACATGGCTTTAGCTTCATCGGCGTTGGCTACGCGGATGTCGTTCAGCGGCGCAGCCTTCAGGCCGAATTCGTCGGGTGTTACGGTGTATTCGCTGATCTTGCCGTCCTTCAGTTCGGCGATGAAAGTCGGCGCACTGATAGAAATCTCGTCCATGCCATCGGAGCCATGCACCACCAGCACATGACGGCTGCCGAGTTGCTGCAACACTTGAGCGAGCTTACCGGTGAGGTCGCGCAGGAAAACACCCATCACCTGATTTCGCGCACCTGCCGGGTTGGTCAACGGACCGAGCAGGTTGAACAGCGTGCGCACGCCAAGTTCGCGCCGCACCGGTGCGGCGTATTTCATCGCGCTGTGATGATTGGGCGCAAACATAAAACCGACGCCGATACTCCCGACGCAATGCGCCACTTGTTCCGGTGTGAGGTTCACATTCACACCGAGCTTTTCCAGAATATCCGCGCTGCCGCAGGTACTGGAAACCGAGCGCCCTCCATGCTTGGCGACCTTGGCACCCGCCGCCGCCGCGACGATGGCAGAGGCGGTGGAGATATTGAAAGTCTGCACCCCGTCGCCGCCCGTGCCGCAGGTGTCGATTAGATGAACATCATCCTGCACGTTCACTTTGGTGGAAAGTTCGCGCATCACCTGCGCGGCGGCGGCGATCTCCACTACTGTCTCACCTTTCACGCGCAGCGCCACCAGCACAGCGGCGATCTGCGCGGCAGTGAGCTGTCCGCCCATGATGCCCTGCATCAGCTCCAGCATGTCCGTGTGCGTGAGGTCGCGGCGTTCCAATAACTGGGTCAGCGTCTGCGGGTAATTCATCATTTCGCTCCATTCAAAAAGTTGCGCAGCATGTCATGCCCGTGTTCGGTCAAGATCGACTCGGGGTGGAATTGTACCCCGTGCACCGCCAGCGTCTTGTGGCGCACACCCATGATCTCGCCGTCGTCAGTCCATGCGGTGATCTCCAGACAATCCGGCAGCGACTCGCGCTCGATCACCAGAGAATGGTAACGCGTCGCGATGAACGGATCGGGAAGTCCGGTAAACAAACTGTTGCCGTGGTGATGGATTAGCGAGGTCTTGCCGTGCATCAGCGTCTTGGCGTGAATGATCTTGCCGCCGAAGGCCTGGCCGATGCTCTGGTGACCGAGACACACACCGAGCAAAGGGATCTTTCCGGCGAAGTGTTTAATCGCGGCGACCGAAATACCCGCCTCGTTCGGCGTGCAGGGGCCGGGCGATACCACAAGGTGCTGCGGGTTCAATTTTTCGATCCGCTCCACAGTTATTTCATCGTTGCGGTACACCGCCACCTCTGCACCGAGCTCGGCGAAATACTGCACGAGGTTATAGGTGAAGGAGTCGTAGTTGTCTATCATCAATAGCATGTTCGTTTCTCCTTAACGATGCACTTTGGCATCGAGGCCGTCGAGCACCATCTCTGCCGCGCGCAACACCGCGCGCGCTTTGTTCTGCGTTTCCATCCATTCGCTATCCGCCACCGAGTCGGCGACGATGCCCGCACCCGCTTGCACGTATAGCGTATCGTTCTTCACCACGGCGGTGCGTAATGCGATAGCAACATCCATGTCGCCGTTGAAAGCGAGGTAACCCACCGCACCCGCGTAGATGCCGCGCTTGCTGGGTTCCAGTTCATCAATGATCTCCATGGCGCGCACTTTGGCCGCGCCGCTCACCGTGCCCGCCGGGAAAGTGGCCTTGAGCACATCCATCGCACTGAGCCCCTCTTTCAACTTCGCCTCGACGTTGGATACGATGTGCATCACATGCGAGTAGCGTTCGATCACCATCTTGTCGGTAAGTTTCACCGTACCGTTTTGCGCGACACGACCGATGTCGTTGCGCCCGAGGTCGATCAGCATCAGATGTTCGGCCAGCTCTTTCGGGTCGGCCAGCAATTCCTGCGCGAGCTCGACATCCTGTTGCGCTGTCTTGCCACGCGGACGCGTCCCGGCAATGGGGCGCACGGTGACGGTGTCGCCTTCCAGCCGCGCCAATATTTCCGGCGAGGAACCGACCACGTGGTGATCACCCATGTCGTAATAAAACATATAGGGCGAGGGGTTGATGCTGCGCAGCGCGCGGTACAGCGACAGCGGGGAAGCCGCGAAAGGTTGCACCATGCGTTGCGCCAACACTACCTGCATGATGTCGCCGTCGAAAATGTATTGCTTGGCGGTTTCCACCGCGTGTTTAAACGCGTCTTCGCCGAATTCCGATTTGGCTTCAAAGCCGCGCAACTGCGGCGCTTCGGGGATTTTGACCGGCTGGCGCAAGGTGCGCTGCAAGGCATCGAGGCGTTGCTTGGCGTGCGAGTAAGCATCAGGTTGCGCCGGATCAGCATATACGATGAAAGTCAGCTTGCCGGAAAGGTTGTCGATCACCGCGAGTTGCTCGGTGAGCATAAGCAAGATGTCGGGCGTGCCAATAACATCTTTTTTCTGCGTGGACGCAAGGCGCGGCTCGATGTAGCGCACGGTGTCGTAACCGAAATAGCCAGCCAACCCGCCGGTGAAGCGCGGCAGACCTGACAACGGCGCAACCTTGAAACGCGCTTGATAGTTCTCGATGTAGTCCAGCGGATTGGCGACTTCCTCGCTGATTTCACCGGCGGGCGTGGTCAGTGTGACTTGCTTGCCGCGTACCGTGATGCGCGTGTCAGCGGGCAGGCCGATGAATGAATAGCGCCCGAAGCGCTCGCCGCCCTGCACCGATTCCAGAAGATAAGAAAAAGGCTTGTTGGCGAGTTTGAGATACAGCGACAGCGGCGTGTCGAGATCGGCGAAAGTCTCCGCGACCAGCGGGATGCGGTTGTAGCCTTGCTTGGCGAGTAATTGAAATTCTTGTTCGGTGATGGGGGACAACATAGTTACCTCTCTAAATATTTTCGATGACGATGAAAGAATGCAACATCCAGTGATGCGGAATCACCATCGCCAGCTGATCGTCTTTGAAGAGAGGTCGTTATGTGTCATGTTCAAGCATGCTTGATGAGCGGCAATACGCCCATAAGATCAGAAATCACGGCATCCACGTTGAGGCCTTCAACAGGCTCGCCGTGGTTGTAGCCATAAGGTACACAGATGATGGGGCAACCTGCGGCGCGTGCAGC
This sequence comes from Gallionellaceae bacterium, assembly GCA_041659125.1. Classification (GTDB taxonomy): domain Bacteria; phylum Pseudomonadota; class Gammaproteobacteria; order Burkholderiales; family Gallionellaceae; genus PALSA-1006. Next base: position 18,267 of record JBAZYW010000002.1, read on the forward strand.
CTGCGCATCGCTGAGCGAGTCGCCAACCAACAGCATCCGTTCGATAGGTACGCCGAAAAACTTGGCCGAGTGCAACAGCGGCAGCGGATGCGGTTTCTTCTCCGGCAGCGAATCACCGGATAGCACGATGTCGAAATAATGCGCGAGGCCGATGCCTTTCAGCAACGGCTCGGTGTAGCGCCCCACTTTGTTGGTGATACAGCCCAAACGGAATCCCGCTGCTTTCATCGCATCCAATCCCGCAATCACATTGGGAAAAGGCTTGCTATCGAGCAACAATTCGGTGTAATGCTTTTCGAAAACGGGCAGCGCCTTGTCGAACAAGGCAACATCCGGCTCGGCGTGCATGTCGCCCGTGAGCGCGCGCTTCACCAGCCAGTGAATGCCGTTACCGATGTAACTCATCAGCAGGTCTTGCGACACGGTGGGACGCCCCATGTCGCGCAACATGCGGTTCGCCGCCTCCGCCAACTCCGGTGCGGTATGCAGCAGCGTACCATCGAGGTCGATGACGATGGCGGAGACGGGCAACGGGAAGTTCTTGAAACTCATTACTTCTTAACTTTAGCCAACTCTGCGCGCAATTCGCCGATGATGGTGTTGTAATGGTTCTTGTCGCTGGCGTTGTATTTGCCGAACACCGCAGAGCCGGCGACAAATGTATCCACACCCGCTTCAGCCACTTCTTTGATGTTGGCCGGGCCCACGCCACCGTCGATCTCCAGACGGCAGTTGTATTTGCCGGCGTCAATCATCTTGCGCACTTGGCGTGCTTTATCCAACACATGCGGAATAAATTTCTGTCCGCCGAAACCGGGGTTAACCGACATCAGCAACACCATGTCCAGCTTGGGCAGCGTGTATTCCAGAATATCCAGCGGAGTAGCCGGATTGAACACCAGACCCGCTTTGCAGCCGCTTTCCTTGATCAGGCCGATAGTGCGGTCGATGTGCTCGGATGCTTCCGGGTGGAAGGTGATATAAGTCGCACCCGCTTTGGCAAAATCGGGAATGATGCGATCCACCGGCTTCACCATCAGATGCACGTCGATAGCCGCAGTCACGCCGTGCTTGCGCAAAGCCTCGCACACCAGCGGGCCGATGGTCAGGTTAGGCACGTAATGGTTGTCCATCACGTCGAAGTGCACGATGTCCGCGCCGGAGGCAAGCACGTTGTCGACCTCTTCGCCCAGCTTGGCAAAATTGGCAGAGAGAATCGAGGGGGCGATCTGGTAGTCCATGATTTGATCCTTAGGGTTTAAATTTTGGACGCACATTCTAACCGAAACACCCGCAAACGCTACAGCGTGCTTGTCTTGCCGCGCAAAATGCGGTGAAATACGGCGATGGATAAATACACGCACTACCGCATTCAAGTCAGCGTCAAGGTTCGGTATATACCTGAGCAATCCGAAGAGGCCGATAACCGTTTCGTTTTCGCCTACACCATCACGGTGAGCAACGAAGGCGAACAGTCGGTGAAATTGCTCAGACGCCACTGGATCATCACCGATGCCAACAATCATGTGCAGGAAGTAAAGGGCAAGGGCGTAGTAGGCGAACAACCGATCATCAATCCGGGACAAAGCTTCGAATACACCAGCGGTACAGTGCTAGCTTCCCAAGTCGGCACTATGTCCGGCAGCTATCAGATGGCACTGGAAGACGGTGCGGAATTTCCCGTACCCATCCCGCAGTTTGTATTGAGCGTGCCGCGCATCTTGCATTAGCACCGGTAAGTCGCATGTCATTAAAAACCAGTTATCGTTTCATCGCGCCGATCTACGATGTATTTCTTGAACGCTCCACGAGCCGGGCACGCAGACTCAGCTTGGCGCGCTTGCCGCAGCAAGAAAGCTTGCAGGTATTAATCAACGGGGCAGGTACCGGCTTGGATTTCCCCTTTCTGCCGCCGCGCCATGAGTACACCGCACTTGATCTGACCGGCGCGATGTTGGCACGCTCGCTGAATCGCGGAAACGGCCTGAAAGTGGCTCGCGTGCAGGGCGATGGCATGAGCCTGCCATTCGCCGACGAAAGCTTCGACGTGGTGGTGCTGCACCTTATTCTGGCCGTGGTACCGAGACCCGATCTGTGTCTGGCGGAAACAGCCCGGGTGCTCAAGCCGGGCGGACGCATTCTGTTGTTCGACAAATTCTTGCAGCGCGGTCAACAGGCCTGGATACGGCGCAGCCTCAATATTTTAATTAAACACCTCGCGACGCGGCTCGATGTAGTCTTCGAGGAGGTGCTGGAAGCGACACCCCGTCTGCACGTGGTGAGCGATGAGCCCGCATTGGCGAACGGCTGGTTTCGTCTGATCGAAATACAAAAGGACATGGCATGAAATTACAGAAAAAATGTTGTTTGATGTTGGCTGCCGGCATGCTGCTGTCCGCCTGCCAAACCCCGCAACAAATTGCCCCTCCCTCGCTTCAAGTAGAGAAACCATTCGTTACCGCACCGACTTTTATGGTGAGCAAATGGGCGATGCTGCCGGATTGGGCGACGCTCAACCTCGCGCCCTCATGGCCGGCCTTGCAACAAAGCTGCCGCGCGCTCAGATTCAAACCCAAGTGGCAACCGCTCTGCTCTGCCGCAGAGCAAGTGGATGCCACTGATGCTGCCGCACAACGCGCGTTTTACGAAACCTGGTTCACCCCGTATCAGGTATTCAATCCGGACGGTAGTGAAAACGGCCTGATCACCGGCTACTACGAGCCGTTGCTCAAAGGCAGCCGCCACATGAGCGAGCGTTTCCGTTACCCCCTTTATGGCGCACCGGAAGATTTGCTCGAAGTCGATCTCGGCGATGTCTATCCGCAATTTAAAGGCATGCGTCTGCGCGGCCGTCTGCACGGAAAAAAGATCGTCCCTTATTACAACCGTGCCGAAATCGATGCCGGAGTCCCGATATTGAAAGGCCGAGAACTGTTCTGGGTGGAGAACGAAGTCGAGCTGTTCTTTCTGCAAATCCAAGGCTCGGGGCGCATCGAGCTGGAAGACGGCAGGCGCGTGAAAATCGGTTACGCCGAACAGAACGGTCACCCGTATATCTCCATCGGCAAAAAATTGATCGATATGGGCGAACTCAAACCGGAAGAAGCCTCCATGCAGGGCATCAAGAATTGGGCGGAGCATAATCCTGAACGGCTATCCGCGCTGCTGGGGCAAAACCCCAGTTATGTTTTTTTCCGCGAATTGCCGGACACCCTGTCCGCCCCTCTGGGTGCGCTGGGCGTGCCACTCACCAACGAATACAGCATTGCAGTCGATCCGCGCACCGTGCCGCTGGGCGTGCCGGTATTTCTTTCTACCACCTTGCCGAACAGCGCTGAGCCGCTCAACCGTTTGATGTATGCGCAGGATACCGGCGGCGCTATCAAAGGTGCGGTGCGCGCCGATTTCTTCTGGGGTTTCGGCGAGTTGGCAGGTATCCAAGCGGGGCGCATGAAGCAGCCGGGACGCATGTGGGTGTTGTTTCCGCGCGGTACCGAACCGACACTGAATTAAATTCGCAGGAATTATTGATGGCGAATAAAACAGAAAACTCAACGGATAACACCAAACTCCGCATCGACAAATGGCTGTGGGCCGCGCGTTTTTTCAAGACGCGCGCACTCGCCGTGGATGCAATCGAATGCGGCAAAGTGCTGGTGAATGAAACGCGCGTCAAGCCCGCCAAAGCGATCACGGCAGGCGACACCCTTGCCATTCGCCTCGGCCCTTATCTGTTTGAAGTGGAAGTTCTCGCCCTGTCGGACAGACGCGGCCCGGCACCCCAGGCGCAAAAACTCTATCGCGAGACGGAGGCGGGACGATTGAAACGCGAAGCCCTCGCGGCAGAGATTAAAGCCCAACCGCAGCCTTCCGAACTCAAAGGCCGTCCGACCAAACGCGACCGGCGCGAGATCGAACGTTTCAAGGTTGGGGCGTGGTGATATTTTTCAGCTCGGACGGCCTGCCGAACAGCCAGCCCTGACCGAAGTTGCATTTAAGCTCCAGCAGCTTCATGCGCACTTCCTCGGTCTCGATACCTTCTGCCACCACATCCATCCCCAGAGAGTGCGCGAGCTGAATGGAGGAATTCACGATCTCCCAGCTTTGCGCCGAAGTCAGCATCGTGCTGGTAAATGAACGATCGACTTTCATCGTGCCGATAGGATAACGGTTCAATGTCTCCAGCGATGAATGCCCGGTTCCAAAATCGTCAAGGGCAAGCGTGCTACCCAGTTCGGTCAACTGTTTGAGCAGATTCAAGGCAACATCCGGTTTGTTGATAATGACGGTTTCGGTGAGTTCCAGTTTTAACTCTGTCGGCGGCATCCGATGACGCGTGATGATGGATTTAACATCATCAACGAAGCTGTCGCCGGTGAGTTGCGAGGGCGACATATTAACGCTGACGAAAGGCAATGCAATGTTCGTCGATTTGCGCAAAACAGGCCAATCGCGACATGCGCGCTCCAGGGTCCACAAACCTATTTCGCGAATCTGCCCGGTCTGTTCTGCCAACCACAGGAAATCGAGCGGCGAGATCAAACCATCTTTTGGATGACGCCAGCGGATCAGCGCTTCATAGCCTGCCACCTGCCCGGAAGACAATGCGCAGATAGGCTGGTAGTACATCTCGAACTCGTCTTTTACCAGAGCGCGCCCGATGTCATTCGCCATGGTTAATTTTTGCGTGGCTTCGCTGCGAAGGGCGTTGCGCTTAGTGGTGACTTCCGCCTGATCCAACTGTTGCGCAGCGGATTGGGGCAGTGACGTGCCGCGTTTGTTGCGATAACGATCCAGAATAACCAGCAGCAGATGCCGCACGATGGGGTCGGTCTTTTCCAGCAACTCATTCACCAGTTGGCGCTGGATGGTGATGAGGACGACCTTCTCCTGCGCTCTGGCGGTGGCGGTTCGCGGTTGATGGTCAATCAGTGCCACCTCGCCGAACAGCTCACTTCTGCCGATTTGATTGACGCGCTGCTCCCGTCCGTCAATGGTCACGAGGATTTCAACAATGCCATCTTCAATCAAATAGGCGCAATCTCCCGCATCCCCCTCGTTGAAAATGATCTCGCCAATACCATAGATTTCACGATTAAGATTGTTCAGCATCGCTTACCCCTAGTCGCACCAATGTTTTATGGTTCGCAGCTTGCCAGCATTCCAAGAAAAAGCAATGCGCAATTAATACTTAGATGTTTTTCAGATCAAACGAGCGCACAAGCAGTGCGATGCCAAGCAGGCTTTGGATCAAATAAAGGATGCTGGCCACGCCGTGCAGCGCTTTGAATTGCGGGGCCAATGCGCTATGCATGACATCCAGCGGCAACGCTTGGGATTTCAAATCTGCCATGACGGGCTGGATAGCGAACTGGCCGATGAGCAGCAATAGCAGCATGAGCGCAACTATAAGAAATGACTTTTGTTTCCACACAGACCGCCCGAATTGACGGAGCTGGTACGCCAATAAATACAACGCGCATGCGATGCCCGCTAACGCCATCCAGGTAAACATTTTGCCGGCCAGTAGTCCGGCCAACTGGCGGTCGGGCAAGGTTTGAAACAGCACCGGCACGGCAAGATAGCCGATAGCCCACGTTCCACCGACCCAAAGGGCGGCGCTTAGAACAACGAGGTGACGGGGCAGGTTGCGCAGCATCACTTGTTGTTATCCAGCGCCTTGTCCAATTCTGCGGCAGGCATATAACCGGGGATGAGCACGCCATTGGCGAAGATCAATGCGGGAGTACCGTTCACTTTAAGTTTTCTGCCCAACTCCATCACCTTGGCGATGGGGGCGTCGCACTTGCCCGCAGCGGGTTGTACGCCGCTCAGCATCAAATTGTCCCAAGCCTTAACCTTGTCCTTGCTGCACCAAACTGCACGCACCTTTTCGGCGGAGCCGTCGAAGATGGGATAAAGGAACAGATACAGTGTGACATCGTTCACATTCTGCAACTCGCGCTCCAACTTTTTGCAAAAGCCGCAGTTCGGGTCGGTGAAATAAGCCATCTTGCGGCTGCCGTTACCCTTTACTTTTTTCACAGCGAGATCGAGAGGCAGCTTGCTGAAGTCGACGGCAAACAACTGGCGCGAGCGGGCTTCCGTTACATTGCGCCGGTTCTTTATGTCAAACAGGCTGCCGTCGATCAGGTACTGCCCGCTTTCGTCCGCATAGAAAACACGGTCTGACGTCACCACTTCATACATGCCGGCAATCGGCGATTTGTTGACTTGCGTGATCTCCCCCAGCTCTTTGCCCAGCAGGTCTTTGAGTTTGCTCGCGGTATCGGTTTCGGCAGCATGGGCCAGGGAAATTGAAAGCAATCCCAGCAGTATTGTTTTAAACATGGTGCGTCCTTGATTAATGAATTAATTGAGTGCGTGCTGGGCCAGCATTTTTTTCAGCGGCGTGATGTGATTCGTGGCGGAGAGGCCGAGGTTGCGCAGCGTGCGCAGCAGCGGGTTGTCGTTGATGAACAGATGTTTCAATGCGTCGGTGGTGAGTTGCATGGAAAGGATGTCGTCGCGCCGGGCTTTTTCGTAGCGCCGCAATAAAGGCAGTTCTCCGCAATCGCCGTGTGCGCCGTTTTGCATCAACATTTCGGCTAATTGGCGTACATCGCGAAAACCCAGATTGACACCCTGTCCGGATAAGGGATGCACATTGTGCGCGGCATCGCCGACCAAAGCCAAACGGTGCTTGGTGATATGCGCGAGGTTTAGCACGCGCAGAGAAAAAGCCGACGGTGCGGTGATCAAATTCAATTCGCCCAGCATGTGTTGCGAAGCGGTGGCCACCTGTGCGCAAAACTCTTGCGGCGACAGTGCCAGCAGTTCGCCCGATTTTTCCGGGCTGACCGACCACACGATGGAAATGCGTTTATCCGGCAACGGTAGCAGCGCGAGAATACCGTCCGGCGTAAACCATTGATAGGCGATGCCGTGATGCGGTTTAGAGGTACTGAAGTTGGCGACCACTCCGTGCTGATGGTAGGGCGTTGGCACTTCCGCCATGCCCGCCTGATGGCGCACCCAGGAATCGCGCCCGTCCGCGCCGACCACGAGTTTGGCGCGGATCTCGCGACCATCTGCCAGTTTCAAATGTGCGGCATCAGGCTGCCAAGTCAGTTCAGCACAGCGCGCGGGGTTGAGCAAAGTCAGGTTGTCCTGTTGTTGCAGTCCATCCCACAACGCCTGTTGCAGCAAACGGCTTTCTAAAATAAAAGTGAGTTCCGCCGCGCCGATCTGATACGCGCTGAAATCCAGTTCCGCCCCGCTGTCGCCGAACACGCGCATTTCTTCGACCTGCTGCACGCGGCTCATGTCCATCTTTTGCCATGCGCCGCAGTCGCGCAGGAATTCGGCATTACCGGGAGTGACGGCGTATATCCGACTATCCCAGTCGGCAGAGTCTGCCGGCAAAGTTGGTGAGGACTGACCTTCCACCAACGCCAAGCTCAGTCCGCTGGACTTGAGCGCAGCGGCGAGGCTTGCACCTACCAACCCCCCGCCAATGATGACCACATCGAATTCCATCGCATTTCGTACCGATAAAAATTTGGCGGCATCATAGCATGGGGCGGTTGATTAATTTATAATCGCCGCCCCCTTCGGAAATGACCATGCAAATCGGCCCCTACCAACTCAAGAACAACCTCATCGTTGCACCCATGGCGGGCGTGACCGATAGGCCGTTCCGCATGCTGTGCAAGCGCATGGGCGCGGGCATGGCGGTGTCAGAGATGGTGGCTTCTAATTCCTTGTTGTATGGCTCCGAGAAAACCAAGCGCCGCGCCAACCATGAAGGTGAAGCCGATCCGATCTCGGTACAGATCGTCGGTGCCGACCCCAAGATGCTGGCGCAGGCCGCGCGCTACAACGTGGATCACGGTGCGCAGATCATCGATATCAACATGGGCTGTCCGGCCAAAAAGATATGCAACGTGATGGCGGGTTCCGCGCTCATGCAGAACGAAAAACTGGTGGCCGAAATACTCGAAGCCGTGGTCGGCGAAGTTGACGTACCTGTCACGCTGAAGATACGCACCGGCTGGGACAGGCAGAACCGTAACGCGGTGAACATCGCACGCATCGCCGAAGCCAGCGGCATTCAGGCACTGGCTATTCACGGTCGCACCCGCGCCTGCGCCTACACCGGCGATGCCGAATACGACACCATCCGCGCCGTAAAGGCAGCAGTAAACATCCCCATCATCGCCAACGGCGACATCACTACACCGGAAAAAGCGCGCTTCGTGTTGCAGCACACCGGCGCGGATGCGGTAATGATCGGACGCGCGGCACAAGGACGTCCGTGGTTGTTCCGCGAGATCGCGCATTTTTTGGATACGGGTACCTACCTGCTGGCACCGCAAGTGGCAGAGATACAACAAGTGCTCATTGCCCATGTGCATGAGCTGTACGAGTTTTACGGCGAACACACCGGGCTGCGCGTCGCGCGCAAACACATCTCCTGGTACACCAAAGGACTGGCCGGTTCGGCGCATTTTCGCCATCACATGAATCAGCTGGAAAGCATTGCGGAGCAATTAAGCGCAGTAAATGATTTTTTTGAAGGGCAATTGCAGGCAGGGGAGAGTTTGCAATATACCGAGGCATTGGCAGCATGAAAAAAGGGGGGCGTGTCGTGTTAGATGAAAATGAAGTGGCGCAGTATGTGCGCAAGGCAGTTGGCGATTATTTTACCGACCTCGACGGCGAAGAACCGTTGTGCGCGGTGTATGACATGGTGATGGGCTGCGTGGAGAAGCCGCTGCTGGAGTCGGTATTGCACCATGCGGGTGGCAACCAGACGCGGGCGGCGGAGCTGCTCGGGCTGAACCGCAACACCCTGCGCAAAAAAATTCAGACGCATAAAATTAAATCGTAACCTTCGGAAATAAAATGGCAACCATCACACAAGCACTCATCAGCGTATCGGATAAATCCGGCGTCCTCGAATTCGCCCAAGGCCTGCATCAGCTTGGCGTGAAAATTTTGTCCACCGGCGGCACAGCCAAGCTGCTCGCCGATAACGGCGTGCCCTGTACCGAAGTGGCGGACTACACCGGCTTTCCCGAAATGCTGGATGGTCGCGTGAAGACGCTGCAACCGAAAGTGCATGCCGGCATTCTGGCGCGCCGCGATTTGCCCGAGCATGTGGCAACATTAAAGAAACACGACATTCCGACCATTGATCTGGTGGTGGTGAATCTGTACCCGTTCGCGGCGACCATCGCCAAGCCCGGCTGCACGCTGGAAGATGCGATTGAGAACATCGACATCGGCGGGCCGACCATGGTGCGCTCCGCTGCGAAGAATCACGCGCACGTCGCCATCGTCACCGACCCGACCGACTACGCCGACGTGCTGGCCGAGATGCAAACCAACAAGGGTGCGGTGAGTGAAGCCACGCGTTTCGATCTGGCGAAGAAAGCGTTTTCGCACACCGCCGCCTACGACAGCATGATCAGCAATTACCTTACTACGATCAGCAGCGACGGCAGCAAGAGCGAGTTTCCCGCGCAAATCAATTTCAACTTCGCCAAAGTTCAGGACATGCGCTACGGCGAAAACCCGCACCAGAGCGCCGCGTTCTATCGCGATCTCAATCCGGTGGCGGGCGGCATTTCCGACTACACCCAGCTGCAGGGCAAGGAGCTCTCTTATAACAATATCGGCGATGCCGATGCGGCGTGGGAGCTGGTCAAGACTTTCGACCAGCCCGCCTGCGTTATCGTCAAGCACGCCAACCCTTGTGGCGTGGCGATTGCCGATACCCCGCTGAACGCTTACAAGCTGGCCTACGCCACCGACACCACTTCCGCATTCGGCGGCATCATCGCCTTCAACCGCGAGCTGGATGTCGAGAGCGCCACGCAGATCACCGCCAACCAGTTCGTCGAACTTATCATCGCACCTGCGGCTTCCGAGGCTGCTTTGAAAGTGACGGCAGCGAAACAGAATGTGCGTGTACTCACCGTGCCGCTGTCCAATGCGCACAACCAGTACGACGTAAAGCGCGTGAGCGGAGGTCTGCTGGTGCAGACACCGGACGCACTCAATGTACAACTGGCACAACTCAAAGTCGTGAGCAAAGCGCAGCCGAGCAAACAACAATTGACCGACCTGCTGTTCGCATGGCGCGTGGCGAAATATGTGAAGTCCAACGCTATCGTGTTCTGTAAAAATGGCCAGACCTTGGGCGTAGGCGCAGGCCAGATGAGCCGCGTGGACAGTACGCGCATCGCCAGCATCAAGGCGCAGAACGCAGGCTTGAGTCTGGTGGATTCCGTCGTGTCATCCGATGCCTTCTTCCCGTTCCGCGACGGTATCGACGTGCTGGCGGCAGCGGGCGCGAAAGCAGTCATCCAACCCGGCGGCTCCATGCGCGATGAAGAAGTCATCGCAGCGGCGGACGAACATGGCTTGGCGATGGTGTTTACCGGCTTCCGTCATTTCAGGCATTAAGCTTTGAGTCCCCTCCCCCATGCAGGGGGAGGGTTAGGGTGGGGGTAGAATCTTGCCGCATCTCAACACTTTTATCCCCATCCTAAGCTTTCCTTTCTAAGAGGGAAGGAGCTTGGCTGTAGAATTGCTCTGTTGCAGTGAGGTGAAAAATGTTACTCGATGTTGTGAATGTAAAAACCACACCGGATTTCCAGCTTGATCTGGATTTTCAGAATGGAGAGCAACGTCGTTTTGATATGCGCCCTTTGCTAACCATGCGTCCTTGGAATCGCATTGCCTCTGAGCAATTGTTTCATCGTGCATCTGTTGCCTATGGAACAGTGATCTGGCCGGGCGAGATTGACATTTCGCCTGAGACGCTCTACGACGACTCAGTTCCGTTGTGAACATGTTGAGTTAGCGTCTTTTCGCGTAAGCTAACCTATTCTGATCTAATCGCACGACGATGTTCATTTACATGCCAAAGGGAAGTTATGACAATTAGCGCACTTACAGTGGAAAACTTTAAGGGAATTGCAGATCAAACTGCATTCAAGATTCGTCCGATAACAATTTTTGTTGGCGCGAACTCTTCAGGTAAAAGTAGTTGTATTCATGCACTAGCTTGTTTGTCTCAGACTATAAAGCTTGGCGATGCCTCCTCACCTTTGGTTCTTGATAACGAGAATGCTCAAGTTCATTTGGGTCGTTTTATTGAAATAGTGCACTCAAAATCATATTCGGATCCTATTTCTCTTGGTATATCAGCAGGCAATATTTCTATCGAATTTGGACAAAAGCCAGTCACAGGTGAGGTTTCAGGTTCATATACTTTTAAAAGTACGAAACGAACACAAGAAATATCTCTTGCTAAAGTGATCCTAAAAATTGGGGCGCGAACGATAACAATATCACCAGCAAAGGGTGGTGTGTACAAAGTAATTGATTCGGTCACTCCAGGGGTTGTTCTCGAAGCAAAACATGTGGGGAGTTTTTCCTTCATGCTGACAACGCCAAAGAACCCCACCAGCGAATGGTTTGCAACTTTTTTTGTATTGAGAGGAATACAAGAGCATATTGATGCGCAGCTTAAAAAAACTCTTTATCTGGGCCCTTTTCGCAGACCGCCAGCAAGAAGGTATCCTTTTAGAGGTTCGTTGCCCTCAGAGGTTGGCGCACAAGGTGAGGAGGCAATTGCACTTCTTGCGCATGAATCTGTTCAGCCAAAGAATCGACCACACACTAAGCGAGTTGCTAAATGGCTTAAAGCATTGGGGCTTGCAAAAGCAGTCGGTGTTTCACGGCTGGGCGCATCAGATTTATTTGATGTGAGCATAACTCTTGAAGATGATGCTGCGTTGCCAATTAGCGATCTTGGATATGGTCTTTCGCAAATTTTACCGGTTCTTGCTCAATGCAGTTTTGCTCCCCAAGGAGCAACCCTATTATTTGAACAACCTGAGCTTCATCTTCATCCCGGTGCAGCGCGGAAATTAGCGCAAGTATTTGTGGAGGCGACTACAGAAAAACAAGTCAAAATTGTTGCCGAAACGCATTCACAAGATTTATTGATTGCGATGATTTCAGAACTTAAGGCAAAACGCCTTGCGTTAACTGACATTGTTGCCTATGAAGTGCAACGTATTAATGGAAAGAGCGTCTACCGAGAAATCATCTTCGTCCAAGATGGCGACGACTTTGAGGCGGATCATCCTTGGTTCAAGTCGCTTGAGAAATAGTGTAATTGTAGTGGCGCAAGTTGCTTGCTTCACAATAAATTGAGGTTGTTATGAAAATTCTAGTCATCGGTAACGGCGGTCGCGAACACGCAATGGCATGGCGCTTGGCGCAGGGCGCCAAGGTGCAGAAGGTTTATGTCGCTCCCGGCAATGCGGGTACGGCGCTGGAAGAGGGCGTGGAAAACGTCGCCATCACCGCCATTCCCGAACTCATCGAATTCGTAAAGCGCGAGCACATCGAGATTACCGTGGTCGGCCCGGAAGCGCCGCTCGCGGCGGGCATCGTGGATGCTTTCCATGTTGCCGGACTGAAGATCTTCGGGCCGACCCAAGCCGCCGCACAGCTGGAATCCTCCAAGGATTTCGCCAAGCGTTTCATGGCGCGCCACAACATTCCCACGGCTTTCTTTGAAACCTTCAGCGACATCAAATCTGCGAAAGCCTATGTCGAAAAACACGGCGCGCCCATCGTCGTCAAAGCCGACGGACTCGCGGCAGGCAAAGGCGTGGTCGTGGCGATGAACAAGGACGAAGCGTTCGATGCCATCGACATGATGTTGTCCGACAATAAACTCGGCGATGCAGGAGCGCGCGTGGTGGTCGAGGAGTTTCTCGCGGGCGAGGAAGCCAGCTTCATCGTCATGGTCGACGGCAAGAACGTGTTGGCGATGGCGACCAGTCAGGATCACAAGCGTCTGCGCGACGGCGACCTCGGCCCCAACACCGGCGGCATGGGCGCGTATTCCCCCGCTCCGGTGGTTTCCCCGAAAATCCATGCGCGCGTGCTGCGCGAGGTGATCCATCCCGTGGTGCAGGGCATGGCGAGCGAAGGCATCATCTACACCGGCTTCTTATACGCGGGCCTGATGATCTCTCCCGACGGCGGCATCAAAGTACTGGAGTTCAACTGCCGCATGGGCGACCCGGAAACACAGCCCATCATGCTGCGCTTGAAGAGCGACTTTGCCGCTATCGTCGAGCACGCCGTCAACGGCACGCTGGATAAAGTGGAAGCGGAGTGGGACAGGCGCACCGCGCTCGGCGTGGTGATGGCGGCGGCGAACTATCCCGACACGCCGCGCAAAGGCGACGCGATCAGCGGCCTGCCTGACCGGCTGACCGGGAAGCTGGAAGACGCGCATGTGTTCCATGCCGGCACCACGCTGCACGACGGCAAAGTGGTTACCAGCGGCGGGCGCGTGCTGTGCGTCGTGGCGCTCGGCGACATGGTGAAAGTGGCGCAGAAACGCGCCTACGAGATCGCCGACAACATCCACTTCGACGGATGCCAGATGCGGCGCGATATCGGCTACCGCGCCATCATGTCTAGGAAGTAATTGCATCGCGCTGTTGCATCGCCCCACCGCATCGCCGCGCATCTCAAGCGCGGCGGCCTCATCGCCTACCCCACCGAGTCCTGTTACGGGCTGGGCTGCGACCCGGCCAATCGCAAGGCCGTACTAAAGCTGCTCAAGCTTAAACAGCGTCCGCAGCACAAAGGCTTGATTCTCATCGCCTCGCACTACCATCAAGTCGCACGCTATCTGCAAGCAATCGCGCTCGCAGATCAGGCCAAATTACAAAACACCCGCACACAGGCTGTCACCTATCTGCTACCGACACGTCCTTCCGCGCCACGCTGGTTGCGCGGTACGCATAACACGCTGGCAGTGCGTCTCACTGCTCATCCATTTGCAAAACATCTTTGCCGTAGTGCCAACAGTGCATTGGTTTCCACCAGCGCCAACCGTAGCGGGCAACGACCCGCAAAGACCTACGCCGAGTGCCTGCGCTTATTCGGAAAAAAAGTGTGGGTATTACCGGGACGCGCGGGCAAACGCAGACAACCTTCGACGATACAAGCATGGTCGGATGGTAGAATCGTGCGCAAATAATTCAACAACCGTAAACCGTCATTCCCGCTTGATGAAACTACTAGCCATTCGACTAAGCCAGCAAGCTGGCAAGTCGCTGGTTATGCGCGGGAATGACACTGATTCTGGAGAAAAAATGGATAGCAGCGCCGTCAAACAATACCTGCTTCAGTTGCAGGAACTCATCGTTGACCGTCTCGAACAAGTGGACGGCAAAAAATTCCTGCGCGACAAATGGACGCGTGCCACAGGTAGCGGTGGTATCGGCAAGGGCGAAGGGATTAGCTGCATCCTCGAAGAAGGCAATGTGCTGGAGCGCGGCGGTGTGGCGTTCTCGCATGTGCAGGGCGACAAGATGCCTGCCTCGGCCACAGCCCATCGCCCCGAGCTGGCCGGATGCAGCTGGGAGGCGATGGGCGTGTCGCTGGTGATGCACCCGCGCAATCCCTACGCGCCGACCTCGCACGCCAACGTGCGCATGTTCATGGCGCACAAACCCGACGGCGAAAAAGTGTTCTGGTTCGGCGGCGGTATGGATCTCACGCCTTACTACGGCTTCGAGGAAGATGCGAAACACTTCCATCAGGTATGCAAGAACTCGCTCGCACCATTCGATCCCTCGCTGCATGCGAAATATAAAAAATGGTGCGACGAATATTTTTTCCTCAAGCACCGCAACGAACCGCGTGGCGTGGGTGGCATCTTTTTCGACGACCTGAGCGAACCGGATTTCGATAGCTGCTTCGCCATCCAGCAAAGCGTGGGCGACCACTACCTGTCGGCGTATGTACCGCTGCTGGAAAAACGCAAAGACACGCCCTACGGCGAACGCGAGCGCGACTTTCAGCTGTATCGTCGCGGCCGCTATGTCGAATTTAATCTGGTTGTCGACCGTGGCACTATTTTTGGTCTGCAATCGAACGGGCGCACCGAATCCATTCTGCTGTCCATGCCGCCGCTGGTGAAATGGCGCTACGATTGGCACCCCGAACCCGGCACGCCGGAAGCGGAGCTGTACGACAAATATCTTGTGCCTAAAGACTGGGTGTAAGAAAAACAAAACCCGCCAGCGGCGGGTTTTGTTTTTAATCGTTCTTTACTGTTGAAGGCGAATGTTCAGAGCATCATCAAAACGATTCTGACTCCACCAACCTTCTCTACATGCAATAGGTCATTTGCTTGCCAGCCTGATTGAATTCCGTTTGCTCGGGATAGCAATCATGCCTCCAGCAACAGCCCTCAGGCGCGCAGTTATGTACGCATTTAGTGGCATAACAAGGTGCATGACCTTCATCAATCTGGATCTGGCGGATAAGCATTACCTGAAGACTAGATGAATTGTTTTGTAACATTTGCATCCCCTTTAAGTATGAAAAACAGTGGGGGAATTTTACAAGCCTGAAATAAGAAACATATATGCCAAACGGTCTATATATTGTTGATATACATCTATATCCTGAACAAGAGTTGCCTTGAGGATTGCACCGCAATCTATTGTTTATCGGTAAAATAAAATACAACCTTCGGGGAAGGCCGAGCTTATTACTCGGACAATGACTTCCCGCTCGCCAGCACTGCATCGAATTCTTCTGCCGGCATCGGCTTGGCATATAGAAAACCTTGCACGTAGTCGCAACCTGCACTGAGTAAAATGTCGCGCTGCTCGGTAGTCTCCACGCCTTCCGCAACTACCTTCAAGCCGAGTTTATGCGCCATCACGATGATGGCTTCGGACAGCGCGAGGTCGTTCGGATCACTGGCGAGATCGCGCACGAAAGAACGGTCGATTTTGAGGTAGTCGATGTCGAACTTTTTCAGATAGGAAAGCGATGAGTAGCCGGTGCCAAAATCATCCAGCGCGACCTGTATGCCCGCATCGCGGAAATTCAACAGGCTCTGCTTCACCTCCGTTCTGGCATCGAGCAACAGCCCCTCTGTGATTTCGATCACCACGCACTCGCCCGGCAGTCCGATCTTGTGCAAATGTGCCACCCAGCTTTCATGCTTGTCGTCGGGAAGGAATTGGTTCGGGGATTTGTTCACGCTCACCTGCTTGCAGGAATAGCCCTGCGTATGCCAGCGCCGCATCCATTCGACCGCTTCGTGGAAAACCCAATTGCCGATATCCACGATCAGCCCGGTCTCCTCTGCGAGTGGAATGAACTCTAGCGGGCTGACCAATCCGCGTTGCGGGTGTTGCCAGCGGATCAGCGCTTCGGCCTTGACGATCTCGCCGCTGCGCAGGTCGATGATAGGTTGGAAATATAAACGGAACTGCTTGGCAGATAGCGCTCCGCGCAGATCTTTGATGAGATGCTGGCGTCTCTGCGCATGCTCCTGCATCTCTCCGGTGAAATAACTGAAGCCGTTGCGCCCGCGACTCTTGGCCACATACATCGCTTGATCGGCGTTCTTGAGCAAGTCTTCCACTGCGATGGCATCGTTGGGATAGAGCGTGATGCCGAGGCTGGCGGAAATATAGATCGACTCGTCGCCAAGATGGAACGGCAAGGCGAGTGTTTCGATAATATGCTCGGCAATCGACTCGACACGATGAGTGTCTTCGAGTTGCGACAGAATGACGGTGAATTCGTCGCCACCGATACGCGCCACCGTGTCGGAATCGCGCACGCAAGCACTGATGCGCTGCGCCGCCTCCACCAGCAACAGATCGCCGACATCGTGACCCAGAGTATCGTTCACTTCCTTGAAGCGGTCGAGGTCGATAAACAGCAGAGCCAGCACCTGATTCTTGCGTTGCGTCTTGTGCATCTCCTGTTCCAGACGGTCGTGGAACAAACGGCGGTTGGGCAGATGCGTGACGCTGTCGTAATTGGCCTGATGCCAGATCATATCCTCGGCACGCTTGTGTTCGATGGCGATGCTGGCAAGATTGGCTGCCTGCTGGATCAGACTAATATCGTTTTCGTCGGGAGCGCCGGAGTGACATTGATAGATAGCAAAGGTACCGAGTATCTTTCCGCTGCTGGAGCGTATCGGCTCCGACCAGCACGAGACCAGCCCTCCCTGCTTGGCCAAGGCAAGGAATTCCGGAAAAGGCGTCCAGTACGGATGAACATAAATGTCTTCGGCGATGACCCTTTCGCCCCGGAACGCTGCCGTGCCGCAACTGCCAACACCGTCGCCGATCGGCAAGCCGTGTACCGCACGGTTATAATCTTCGGGCAAGCTCGGGGCCGCCCCCAGCAGCAGGCGTTTGCCCTCTTCATCCAATAGCAGAATGGAACAAAGCAGGCCGTTGCGGGCGCTCTCGACGCTGCGCACGATCTGCTGCAACACCTCCGGCAGCTCCCCGCCCTTGGCCAGCAACTCAAAAATCATGTTGCGCGTCCGCTCCTGCTCGATGTTGCGCTGGCGCTCGGTGATGTCGCGTCCGACGCCGATCAGGCCAAGCAACTCGCCCTTGGCTCCGAACAGAGGAGTCTTGACCATCTCCAGAAAGATGTTGCGTCCGTCGGCAGCAGGCATCCATTCTTCGTAACGCAACGGTACTTTGCCGGCCATCGCCAACTTATCCTGCGCGTCGAAATATCGGGCCTTCTGCTCCGGCACAAAGTCGAAAATAGTCTTGCCGATAAGATCACTCTCGCTGCGCCCGAGCAAAGTCTCAAATGCCTTGTTGCAGCCGAGGAAGCGTCCCTCGCTATCCTTGTAAAAAATATAATCGGGAATCGTGTTGACCACGCTTTGCAAGCGATGCCCGATGGCGTGGATGACATCGTTTTGCGCCGCATCTTTCTCGCGGCGCAATATCTGGATGCGATCCGCCAAGGCAAAAGACAACAGCAACATCTCCAGCGCCGAACCGATCTGGATGCCGTACAGTGTGAGAAAGTTGGTCGGCATCAAACCCAGATTGCGCGCGCCCATCATCGAAACGCCCGTCATCAGCAGCGCCCATGCCAATAAAAAATATCTTGCGCCCGCCTGCTTCTTGCGCAAACAAACGATGCCGCTACTGATGACCGCGATGGGCGTGGTCGCACCGAGCAGAGAAACGGCCAGCGCTCCCCAGCGATATGGCAGCAAAGCGCAGCCCAGCAAAGTCAGCACGAATAACGCGATGAGCAGCAACAATACGCGATCATGGCGCGGCGTATTCTTTCGGGTATCGAGAAAGTAGCGTGTGAACAAAATGCCGAACACGCCTGCCGCCGCGAAACCGACGGGAAGCGCCGCATTACCCCAGCCCGGCGCATCGGGCCACAGGAACTGGTTGCCCAATCCGCTCAGCGACAACAGCCCCACCGCCAAGCTCGCGACAAAACACACATAAGCCAGATAGACGCGTTCGCGCAAAGAAAGGTACAGCAACAAGTTGTACAACATCAGTGCCAGCAACATGCCGAAATACAAAGCCAGCGCGCCGTAACTATTCTGGTTGTGCAGGTCGAAATCGTTCTCTTCCCACAAGTGCAACGGGATAGTCAGCGTGCCGGAAGATTGCACGCGCAAATAGAGCGTCTGCTGTCCCTCCGACAACATGAGAGGAAATACGAAGTTGCGATGGACAGCAGGGCGCGCGGAAAACGGCACAAGATCGCCAGCCTCAAAATGTCGCCAACCGTTCGCACCGACGACGTAAAGCGTCACATGGTCGAGCGAGGGGAACGCGACTTCCAGCAACATGCGGCTGGCCGATACTTCATGGGCATCGATGTTCAGGCGCAGCCAATACGTCGAGGCGGAATATCCGTAGTTGATGTCGCTATCGAGATTTACCCGACTCTGTATAGCGGGGTGAAAATCACCACCATGAGCAGCGCTGCTAACCTCTTCGATGGTGAGCTTGCCTTCAGGATCTTCCAGCGCCTCCATATATTTGGCGATAGCAAAATACGAAGTCGCAGGCGACACCTCCAACGGTGCCGAGGCCTGCGCTACCGTGGCGCAGAACAAGGTGCAAAGCCCGAATAGCAGGCTGACGAAGACGGAAAGGCGAGCGGCAGTTTTCATGGCCGCTCATCTTACGATAAATTTCCGCTGAAAATATGTTTCAATAACACTTAGCAGGTTAAAAATTAATGCACGGAAAGAAAGATATGCAACCGAAAGAGCATTGGGAAAAAGTCTATAGCAGCAAAGCTGCTGACGCGGTGAGCTGGTTCCAGCCGCATGCCGACCTGTCGCTCGATCTCATCAAAGCCACGGGAGCTGCACTCGACGCGGGCATCATCGACGTGGGCGGCGGCGCCTCGACGCTGGTGGACGATCTCATCGCCAATGGCTACAGCGACCTGACCGTACTCGATCTTTCTGCGGCTGCGCTGGATGCGGCCCGTCATCGTCTTGGAACGCAAGAAAGCAAAGTGAACTGGATCGTGGCCGACATCACCCAAGCCGAACTTCCGTCCAAGCGTTACGACATCTGGCATGACCGCGCCGTATTCCATTTCCTCACCACACAGAAACAACGCGATGCCTATGTGCGCACCGTATTCCATTCGGTCAAGCCGGGCGGCCATGTCATCATCGCCACCTTCGCCGAAGACGGCCCGGAGCAATGCAGCGGGCTACCCGTGATGCGCTATCGTGCGGATGATTTGCACGACGAATTCGGCGACGCATTTACTTTGCTAAAGCATCAGAAAGAAGCGCACCAAACCCCGTTCGGCACCGTGCAGCAGTTCGTCTATTGCTATTGCCGCCGCGCGGGTTCCTGATCTTCGTCCAAACAATCACACCAGCTGTTTGATCCCCACCACCTTGGCTAGCGCCACTGCCTGCACCAATGCTTCGACAGCCTGTGTGCGCGCAAAGCTCTTACGCCATGCCAATGCGATACGCCGCGAAGGGATCGGCTTGGTGAAGGGAATGACTTTCAGCAAGCGGCTGCGATAACGCGGACTGTTGGCTGAAGCGGGCAGCACGGTGATGCCGTGGCCGGAGGCGACCATGTTGCGTATGGTCTCCAGCGAGGTGCCATGTTGAATATCCGCGCTTTTGCGGTCGAGTTCCGGGCAAGCTTCGGCCACCTGATTGCTGAAGCAATGACCGGAATCGAGCAGTAACACTTTTTCTGCGGCTAACTCTTGCGCTTTGATGCTGCGCCGATTGGCCCAGCGATGTTCGTTGCCGATCACCACCTCGAACGGCTCGTCATATAACGACCTGGTGAGAATGCTGCCATCGCCGAACGGCAACGCGATGATGATGATATCCAGCTTGCCGTTGCGCAGCAGAGTATCCAGATTAGCGGTGATGTTCTCTTCTATTTCCAGCTGCATTCCCGGCGCGATTTTTTTCAGCGAGGGGACAAGGTCGGGCAACAAATAGGGGCCGACGCTGTGGATGACGCCCAGACGCAAAACACCGGCCAACTGGTCTTCGCCGTACCGGGCGATTTCCCGGATGCGCCGGATCTCTTCCAGAGCGCGTTGCGCCTGCTCCACAATTGCACCGCCGACCTGCGTGAGGGAAACATCGCTTTTCCCGCGCTCGAAAATCTTCAGGCCCAATTCCTCTTCGAGCTTCTGTATCGCCAACGATAGAGCGGGTTGGCTGATGAATGATTTTTCTGCGGCGCGCCGGAAGTTGCGTTCCTGTGCCACGGCGACGATATAGCGTAGTTCGTTCAAAGTCATAATGCTCTCCGCTGATTTGCATAGCAAATCGTAGCATATAAAATTTTCAATTAGATTTATCGGTGCACAAAGCCTAAATTGCCAGCGTGGACGACGGGGCTTTTTCCGCAGTTCATTCGTTTCTCAAACTTTTTAGGAGACCATCATGCAACTCAAAGGATCCAAAACCCACCAGCACCTGAAGGATGCGTTTGCCGGAGAATCACAGGCCAATCGCCGTTATCTGTATTTCGCGGCCAAAGCGGATGTGGAAGGCCAGAACGATGTGGCCTCGGTGTTTCGCTCTACCGCAGAAGGAGAGACCGGACATGCGCACGGCCATTTGGAATACATGGAGGCCTGCGGCGACCCCGCCACCGATCTGCCCATCGGCGGAACCCGTGACAATCTGAAATCTGCCATCGCCGGTGAGACACACGAATACACCGACATGTATCCCGGCATGGGCAAGACTGCACGGGTGGAAGGTTTCGACGAGATCGCCGACTGGTTCGAAACACTGGCCAAGGCCGAGCGCTCGCATGCCAACCGTTTCCAGAAGGCGCTGGACAATCTGGCGGATTGAAAGCGCTGGCTCGCATCCCCCGACGGACTTAGATGGGGGATGCGCGTCTTGATGTTCACAACGAATATGCTAATTTAGTAGCAGGAGGGATGCGATGAGTACACGCGAAGGCAATCTGGGTGCACCGCAGCGCCACCCGCTAGACTGGCGCAACCCGGAGTTTTACAACGAAGCCTCGCTGATGGACGAACTGCACCGGGTATATGACATCTGTCACGGTTGCCGGCGCTGCTTCAATCTGTGCAATGCCTTTCCCACTTTGTTCGACGCGGTAGACGCGAGCCCCTCGAACGAACTGGACAGCATCGAGAAGACGGTCTACTGGAAAGTGGTCGACCAGTGCTATCTGTGCGACATGTGCTTCATGACCAAGTGCCCGTATGTACCGCCGCACCCGTTCAATCTGGATTTCCCGCATTTGATGCTGCGCGCCAAAGCGGTGAAGTTCAACAAAGGCGAAACCAGATTCCGCGACAAACTGTTGTCCAGCACCGACCTGATGGGCAAACTGGCGTCCATTCCGGTGGTCACCCAAGTGGTGAACGGGGTGAACAACACCTCTGCCACCCGCAAGGTCATGGACAGCGTGCTGGGGATTCATCAGCAGCGCAAACTACCCGAATATTCCAGCCGTACTTTTCGCGCCAATGCCGCGCCCGACGAGCGCTTCCCGGTCAGGAACGGTGAACGCACGCCGGGCAAAGTGGCGGTCTACTCGACCTGCTACATCAATTACAACGAGCCGGGCATCGGCCACGATCTGCTCGACATCCTCGCGCACAATGAAATCCCCGCGCGTCTGGTGGAGAAAGAAGCCTGCTGCGGCATGCCCAAACTGGAGCTTGGCGATCTGCAAGCGGTCAAGCGCCTCAAGGAAAGCAACATTCCCCACCTCGCCAGACTGGCGCGCGAAGGCTACGCCATCGTCACGGCGATTCCCTCATGCACGCTGATGTACAAACAGGAACTGCCGCTGATGTTCCCCGACGACGCCGAGGTGAAGGCGGTGGCAGAAGCGATGTTTGATCCGTTCGAATATCTGATGCTGCGCCACAAGGATGGCCTGCTCAAAACCGATTTCAAAAACAAGCTGGGCAAAGTCTCCTACCATGTGCCGTGTCACTTGCGCGTGCAGAACCTCGGCCTGAAGACGCGCGCCATGCTGCAACTGGTGCCGGACACCGAGATCACCACGGTGGAGCGCTGCTCCGGCCACGACGGCACTTGGGGCGTAAAGAGCGAATTCTTTGCGGAATCGATGAAGATCGGCAAACCGGTGTTCAAGCAAATGGCCTCCGGCGAGCCGGACTATGTCAGTTCGGACTGCGCCATCGCCGCACGCCACATCATGCAGGGCATCGGTGAAACACCGGCGCAAAAACAGCATCCGCTCACGCTGCTGCGCATCGCTTATGGATTATGAGCAATTGTAAGTTTCGATTTTTTGATGACTAAGACAATCTTTCGACAAAAGGAACAGCAATGGCAAAATTAACCCGTGACAAACTCATGACGCTGGAAGCCTATGCCAAAGCGCGCAACGCTTTTCGCGCAGAAGTGATGGCGCACAAGAAGCAACGCAACGTCGCATTGGGCGAGCACCTCACGCTGATCTTCGAGGACGAGCTGACCATACGCTATCAGGTGCAGGAAATGCTGCGCGCGGAAAAAATCTTCGAGGAAACCGGCATCCAGGACGAACTCGACGCCTACAATCCGCTCATTCCGGATGGCAGCAACTGGAAGGCGACCATGATGATCGAATACGAAGACATCAATGAACGCCGCCGCATGCTTACCCGACTGGTCGGCATCGAAGAACGCGCGTGGGTGCAGGTGGCTGGTTTCGATCGCGTCTACGCCATCGCCGACGAAGATCTGGAACGCGCCACCGAGCAGAAGACCTCGGCGGTGCACTTCCTGAGCTTCGAACTAACCACAGAGATGTCGCGCGCCCTGAAACAGGGTACGGCCCTGAGCATGGGGGTCGATCACCCAAACTATCAGGCCACCTTTGATCCGATCCCGCCGACGATACGCGCCTCTCTGCTGCTTGACCTGCAAAATTGAGGCGTCCATCCGCAACACATGGAGGTTGCTTTCCGATTTGCGCAACAAATCGAAACGGTTTGCACAATCAATTTGATTTGATGTGTGCAAAAGAATAAATTGCGATTGTGTGCAAGCCATTCACCAACCAATGGAGGACATCATGAAGACTTCATCAATCAACATCGGCATCAGCGAAAAAGACCGCAAGAAAATCGCCGACGGCTTGGGGCGTATGCTGGCCGACAGCTACACCCTCTACCTCAAAACCCACAACTTCCATTGGAACGTCACCGGCCCGATGTTCCAGACACTGCACCTGATGTTCATGACCCAGTACAACGAAATCTGGATGGCCGTGGACATGGTGGCAGAACGCATCCGCGCGCTGGGCTACCCGGCTCCCGGCACATACAAAGAGTTCGCCGCGCTCACCAGCATTGAAGACAGCAAAGGTGTGCCGAACGCGAAAGAAATGATCAGGCAACTCGTCGCCGGACAGGAAGCCGTAGTGCGCACCGCACGCGCGGTGCTGCCCATCGCAGAAAAGGCGGGCGACCAACCAACGGTCGATTTGCTCTCCGCACGGATGCAGGTGCATGAGCAAAATGCGTGGATGCTACGGAGTTTGTTAGAGGAATAAAGCGATGTTAGATGCGCAATAAATAATCGAGTACGATTCCCGCAAACACCGCCGCCCCGAACCAGTTGTTATGCAGAAAAGCCGCGAAGCATTTTTCGCGGCTTCTGTCTTTGATGAGGCGGTAGTGGTACAGCGCGACACCTTCCGCGACGACCAGTCCCGCGAAGTAAGCCACCCCCAACCCCACCATCAGCCCCGCCACAGCCAGCAACGCCAAGGTGACGCCGTAGCAGGCCATCACCGCAAGCACATCGTATTTGCCGAAAAACAATGCCGAGGAATGGATACCGAGATGGATGTCGTCGTCTCTGTCCACCATCGCGTATTCGGTGTCGTAGGCGATAGCCCAGAACACGTTGGCGAGCAGCAGCACCCATGCCACGGGCGGCACCTCGCCTAACGTTGCGGCGAATGCCATCGGAATGCCAAAGCCGAAAGCAATGCCTAAGTAAGCCTGCGGGATGGCAAGGAAGCGTTTGGTGAACGGGTAGCTCGCGGCAAGAAACACGGCAGGGAATGACAATATCCAGGTCAGCGGATTCAGCGGCAAGATCAGCAGAAATGAAACAAATGCCAGCACGACAGCCAGCCATACTGTTTCGCGTTCGCTGACTTTGCCGCTGGTGAGCGGACGTTCTTTGGTGCGCTGCACATGCTTGTCGATATGGCGGTCGGCGTAGTCGTTGATGACGCAGCCCGCCGAACGCATCAGTGTGGTGCCGAGGGTAAAGATGAACACGATG
>JBAZYW010000003.1:0-32129 GCA_041659125.1 Gallionellaceae bacterium
AAAATAGCCTGGAATTTACGGTCGCGACCCTGCTTGGCGGAGCCGCCGGCGGAGTCACCCTCGACCAGATACAGTTCGGACAGGGCGGGATCTTTTTCCTGACAGTCGGCCAATTTACCCGGCAAACCGATACCATCCAAAATTCCTTTGCGCCGTGTCAGCTCGCGCGCTTTGCGCGCTGCATCACGGGCACGGGCGGCATCGATGATCTTGTTGCAAATAATCTTGGCGTCAATCGGGTTTTCCTGCAAAAAGTCGGTGAGCTTTTGCGTAACGATTTCCTGCACGGCGGGCTGCACTTCGCTGGAAACCAGCTTGTCTTTAGTTTGCGAGGAGAACTTCGGCTCCGGCACTTTGACCGACAACACGCAGGTCAAACCTTCGCGCATGTCGTCGCCGGCAGTGTCCACTTTGGCCTTTTTCGCCAGTTCGTGTTCTTCGATATATTTATTGATAACGCGCGTCATCGCCATACGCAGGCCGGTCAAATGCGAACCACCATCGCGCTGCGGGATGTTGTTGGTGAAGCACTGCACGACTTCGGAATAGCTGTCGTTCCACTGCATCGCCACGTCCACGACCACGTTGTCTTTTTCGCCGCTGGCACTGAACGCCTTGGGGTGCAGCACGGCTTTACTTTTGTTCATGTATTCAACAAAACCCTGCACACCGCCGGAGTAGGCAAAGTTTTCGCTCTTGCCGGTGCGCTGATCGACCAGTTCGATTTTGACGCCATTGTTCAGGAAGGACAGTTCGCGCAAACGCTTAGCCAGAATCTCGTAGTGAAATTCGACCAGACCAAAGATTTGAGTGTCTGCCAAAAAATGCACTTCGGTGCCGCGCTTTTTACTTTCGCCCAAATCGTTCGCCGGAGATACTTCAACGCCGTTTTGTATTTCCGTCAGGCGGTTTTTTGCCGCACCGCGTTCAAATTCCAAACTGTATTTTTTACCGTCGCGGTAGGTTGTG
Organism: Gallionellaceae bacterium; assembly: GCA_041659125.1. Lineage (GTDB taxonomy): Bacteria > Pseudomonadota > Gammaproteobacteria > Burkholderiales > Gallionellaceae > PALSA-1006. The sequence goes on from JBAZYW010000003.1 coordinate 970, forward strand.
AGCTTGAGCCATTCCGACAAACCGTTCACGCAGCTCACGCCCACGCCATGCAGTCCGCCGGACACCTTGTAGCTATTTTGGTTAAATTTACCCCCGGCGTGCAGCACGGTCAGCACGATCTCGGCAGCGGAGCGCTTGGGCTCGTGCTTGTCGTCAAACTTGATACCGACGGGAATTCCACGCCCGTTGTCCGCCACGGAAATCGAGTTGTCGCCGTGAATGATCACTTTGATGTCATCGCAATGGCCCGCCAAGGATTCGTCAATCGCGTTATCCACCACCTCAAACACCATGTGGTGCAGGCCCGTGCCGTCCGATGTGTCGCCGATATACATACCGGGGCGCTTGCGCACAGCCTCTAAACCTTCTAGTTGGGTAATGCTTGATTCGTCGTAGTTATCGCTCATGATTTTTCCAAAGTGACTAAAGTGACTGTTTCACGTGAAACTTACAATTAAATGCGCATCGGCATAACAACGTATTTGAATTCGTCCTCACCGGGAACTGTGATCAATATGCTGCTGTTCGGATCGCCGAATGAAAATGTAATAGTTTGCGCGGGCGTGTTGTTCAATCCGTCCAGCAGGTAGTTCACATTAAAACCAATATCCAGCGCCGGGCCGTGATAGTCGTTTTCGATGTCTTCTTGGGCTTCTTCCTGTTCGCTATTGCTGCTGATGATTCTGAGATTTTTCTCGGTCAGCACAAAACGCACGCCACGGAACTTTTCGTTCGATAGGATCGCCGCACGCTGCAATGCCTGCAGGATGGTAATGCGATCCAGCAACAGGTGGTTGGTGTAATTGGGAATAACACGCTCGTAGTCGGGGAATTTTCCGTCGATCACTTTTGAGGTCAGCACGATTTCGGCAAAAGACAGGCGTACCTGTTTTTCGGCCAGTTCCAGGGTGATGATTTCTTCCGAATCCGAAAGCAGCTTGGACAGCTCGTTCACGGTTTTTCTGGAAAGAATGACTTCGTGTTTTGCGTATTCGCTGTCGAGTTTGGAACTGACGTAGGCCAGGCGGTGTCCGTCGGTGGCAATCAAGCGGATAGTCGATCCTTCTATCACCAGCAAAACGCCGTTCAGATAATAACGAATGTCCTGTTGTGCCATTGCGTATTGCACCAAGCCAAGCAACTTTTTCAGCAAGCCCTGCTTGATAGTGATCTTGGATGCGTTTTCCAGCTGGTTGGATACGGTCGGGAAATCCTGTGCCGGCAAGGTCTGCAAACTGAATCTGCTTTTGTTGGCTTTGATCAGCAGTTTGTTTTCCTGGATATCCAGGGAAACTTTGCTGGCGTCGGGCAAGACGCGGAGTATCTCCTGGAATTTTTTTGCCGATACTGTAACGGAGCCGTTTTCATCGCCGCTGGCTTCTATTGCCTGATTGGTCGATATTTGAATTTCAAGATCGGTTGCTATAAATCGAATAGACGCATTGTTTTTTTCAATGAGCACGTTCGACAAGATTGGCAGAGGCTGTTTTCTCTCGACTATGCCAACAACTGTTTGCAGCGGTTTTAGTAGCGCATCCCTATCTATCTTTTCAATAAACATTTTATATATCCTTAATAACTATAATAATGATGGTTAAAATTAGGTATAAAAGTACTTTTTATAATTAAAACAATTAACTAATGATCATTTTATGTGTTGATAAACTTAATCCAAAGCTGTGCATAGAATGAGTATAGTTTTATCAAATTAGTACCGCAGCCAACCTTATCAACAAAACATCTGTGCAATTTAGCGTTAGTTTCTTAACGTTTGATTTAACAAATTGAAATCGGCATTTAACGAAGTATCCGTGTTTTTCAGGTTTTCAATCGTTTTGCAGGCATGCAAAACGGTCGAGTGATCCCTGCCGCCAAAGGCATTGCCGATCTCCGGCAGACTTAATTGGGTCAATTCCCGCGCCAGACACATAGCCATCTGTCTCGGTCTGGCGATTATGCGGGTGCGCTTTTTCGACAGCAGATCGAGCAGCTTGATACGGTAAAAATCGGCGACTGTTTTTTGTATATTTTCAATCGAAACCTGTTTGTTTTGCGCCGCAAGCAGGTCTTTAAGCGCTTCTTTGGCTAGATCGACGGTGATAGGGCGCTTATGGAAGCGTGCAAAAGCTTCTATTCTATTCAGCGCCCCTTCCAGCTCTCGTATATTGGAGCGCACATGCTTTGCAATAAAAAAGGCTACGTCTTCGCCGATCGGATTTTTTGAAGCCATAGATTTCTGCAACAGGATTGCCACGCGCATTTCCAGGCCGGGCGGCTCAATGGCCACAGTCAGTCCGCAGCTGAAACGCGAAGTGAGGCGCGGTTCTATCCCGGAAATCTCTTTTGGAAATGTATCGCAAGTGATAATGACCTGCTTGTTGGTATCTATCAGCGAATTAAGCGTGTAGAAAAACTCCTGTTGCGTTCCCGGCTTGTCGGCGATGAATTGAATATCGTCGATAAGCAACAGATCCAGCGAGTTGTAATACTGTTTGAATTCGTCGAATTGTTTGGTCTGAAAGGCGCGCACGACATCCGATATGTAGTTTGTCGCATGCACATAACAAATCTTGGCGTTTTTATTCTCTTGTTTAAACTGATTGCCGATCGCCTGGATCAAGTGCGTTTTACCCAGACCTACACCGCCGTAAATAAACAGGGGGTTATAGGTGGTACCCGGCGACTCGGCCACCTGAATCGCCGCCGCGTGTGCCAGTTGATTGGCTTTGCCGGTGACAAAGTTTTCAAATAACAGCGCCGGATTCAAACGGGCGGTATTTTTGTGGGTCTTTTTAGAAGCGTGTTGGGATTCAACGACAGGATCGGGCGCTTTTGCAGACGGGGACAAAGGGGTCTTTTTTTCTACGCGCAACTCGATTTGAGCGGGAGCAGAGAAAAACGCCTGAGCACGGCTGGCAATTTCAGGCAAAAAACGCTCCTGAATTACTTTTAAGGTAAAGCCGTTGGGCGCAGTCAATATTATTTGATGCCCCTTCATTTCAAAAACCAATGGTTTTATCCACGAATTGAATTGTTGTGCGGGTAGCTGGTCTTTAAAAAATTGCAGACAGCCATCCCACAGGTTCTCGTGCGACATAAAGTTTGTGGGCTCAAAAAATCTATCGGCGCATTCTACAGCGACAGCAAAAAGTTATCCACAGTATAAAATATACTTGACAGAGATGGTGTTAAGTATTGTAATCGCGCGCTTTTCAACACGAACACGTAAGGAATAACCATGAAACGTACATACCAACCATCAGTAACCAAGAGAAAACGCACCCACGGTTTTCTAGTTCGCATGAAAACCAAAGGTGGTCGCGCAGTTATTGCTGCACGCCGTGCCAAAGGACGTGCGCGTTTAGCCGTATAAAGTGACTCAAACTTTTTCAACTTCTCAGCGGCTGCATAAGCGCGAAGAATTTGAACGCGTTTTGCAAAAAAAAGGCCTAATCGATCAATGGCTGGCACTACATTCAGAAATTAATGCAGTGGGTTCTGAGCGATTAGGAATTGTTGTAAGCAAGCGGGTGGTAGCAAAAGCGGTAGCTAGAAATCGGTTGAAGCGAGTAATTCGTGAGGTTTTTAGACAAACCCCTGCCGAAAGTTTTAGCGCTTTAGATATTGTTGTCAGGGTTAGAAAAAGTTTAAGCGTTGAGGATACGTTGGAGTTTAGACGTTCGCTGTCTCGCTTGTTAATGAAAATGAGGATGGCAAATAAATGACGCGCCTGTTCCTTTTCTTCATTAAAAGCTACCAATATCTGATTAGTCCATTATTTCCACCTTCTTGTCGGTTTACCCCCACTTGTTCGCATTATTTTAGTGAAGCCCTGGTAAAACACGGGCTGATACGCGGAATGTGGCTGGGTATTCGGCGTCTACTTCGTTGTAACCCGTGGAATAGCGGTGGTTACGATCCCGTTCCGTAATGTGAACTATGTATTAGGTATAAGCCAAGATGGATTTCCAAAGAATATTCTTATTTCTGATCTTTTCATTTTCTGCGATATTGCTATGGGATGGCTGGCAGCGATACCAGCACCCGGTACCGCTAGCTCAAACGGTTGCATCAGCGGCAACGCCTGCCAGCACCGGCTTGGAAACACCAAAATCCGCAGCTCAGCTTGCCGCTCATAGCGAGAGCGTTGCCGGACAGGCCAGCGCGCAAGGCAAAAAAATCATCGTTAGAACCGACAGCCTTCTGGTGGAAATCAATACCATTGGCGGCGATATTCAGCGCGTGGAAATGCTGCAACACCGCGATGCGGAAGATAAAACAAAACCGTTCGTGCTTCTGCAAAAGCACGAAAAGCATATGTATGTGGCTCAAACAGGGCTGATAGGGGAGGGCTTGCCTTCTCACCACGCGCAATTTACCGCCAGCGCCGATGAATATAATTTGGCCCAGGGTGCGGACACGTTGTCGGTGCGGTTGGTGGCCAACAATAACGTTGCCAAGGTGTTGACCTTTCATCGCGGCAATTACCTGATCGATGTAAGTTATGAAATTGAAAATACTGGCACTAGCCCGATTTCGCCATCGGCGTATTTCCAGCTGGTGCGCGATGACTCCGTTCCTGCGGGCGACTCCAAGTTAGTACCGACATATACCGGCCCGGCGATCTACACGGATCTGGAAAAATTTCAGAAGGTCGACTTCTCCAGCATCGAGAAGAGCAAAACCAGCTATCCCAAAACGGCAGACAACGGTTGGGTGGCGATGTTGCAGCATTATTTTGTTGCGGCATGGCTTCCGGCCGACAAGACTCCGCGCGAGTATTACACCAAGGCCTTGGGTAACCAGCAGTATTCCGTCGGGACGATTTTAGCGGTGAATACGATTGCACCGGGCCAAAAGGGCAGCGTAAAAGTACCTCTGTATGTCGGTCCGGCCAGCGCCAAGCTGAACGATATTGCACCGGGACTCGGCCTGACTGTTGATTATGGCTGGCTGACGATAATCGCGACCCCGTTGTTTTGGATGCTTACTTTCATTCAGGGCTGGGTGCAAAACTGGGGCGTCGCCATTATTATCCTCACGGTCCTGATCAAGCTGGTGTTCTTCCCGCTCTCTGCCGCCAGCTACCGCTCCATGGGGAAAATGCGCGTCGTCGCTCCCAAGCTGGAAAAGATAAAGCAGCAATACAGCGATGATCGCGAGAAACTGAACCGCGCGATGATGGATCTGTACAAGACAGAGAAGATCAATCCGCTGGGCGGGTGCCTGCCTGTTTTGATTCAAATTCCCGTGTTTATTTCGCTGTATTGGGCGATTTTGTCCAGCGTTGAATTGCGCCATGCGCCGTTCGTGGGCTGGATCTCGGATTTGTCTGCGGCCGATCCCTATTTTGTATTGCCCGCGATCATGGGACTCAGCATGCTGCTGCAAAGCAAGCTCAACCCCGTGCCACCGGATCCATTGCAGGCCAAGTTGATGCAACTTATGCCGATTGTATTCAGCGTGGTGTTCTTCTTCTTCCCCGCCGGACTGGTGTTGTATTCGGTGGTAAACAACGTGCTTTCCATTGCGCAACAGTGGTATATCACCCGTGGTTTAGAGAATGAGCAAAAGGGTGTTGCAAAAGCCTGACGCCATTGCCGCTATAGCCACGGCTCCCGGCCGTGGCGGAATCGGCGTGGTACGCATATCCGGCGCCGATATTGCACCCGTTATGACGGCGCTGCTCGGGCAGACGCCGTCTCCGCGCCATGCGGCCTATCTCCCCTTTTTGGATGCCGATGGTTCAGCCATAGACCACGGTATCGCGATTTATTTCCCCGGCCCCAACTCGTATACAGGAGAAGATGTATTGGAGTTGCAGGGGCACGGCGGCACGGCGGTTCTGCATCTGATTCTGCAACGCTGTCTGGCGTCGGGCGCCCGCCTTGCACAGCCCGGTGAATTCACGCAGCGCGCTTTCCTTAACAACAAGCTGGATCTCGTTCAGGCAGAGAGCGTGGCCGATTTGATCAATGCCACCAGCGAACAGGCCGTGCGCAGCGCCCAGCGTTCATTGCAGGGTGACTTCTCCTCGGCGATTCATAAGCTGGTGGCGGGTCTGATCGATCTGCGCATGCTGGTGGAGGCGTCTCTCGACTTTCCCGAAGAAGAGCTGGATGTTGCCGACACAGAGCGCTGCGAAAACAAACTGAATGCGATCTGCACTGAACTGGAGCGGGTGTTCAATTTGGCCCGGCAGGGCAGCATATTGCGCGAAGGTGCGCATATTGTTCTGGTTGGGCAGCCCAATGTCGGCAAATCCACGCTGCTCAACCGCTTGTCCGGAGCGGAGGTCGCTCTGGTGAGCGAGATTGCCGGCACCACGCGGGACGCCATACGTCAGGCGATCAATATAGACGGCGTGCCGCTGCACATCATCGATACGGCGGGTTTGCGCGAGTCGCAGGATGTGGTTGAGCGCATGGGGATGGAGCGCACCAAACAGGCGATGCGCGAGGCCGATGCGATCCTGTTGCTGACGGATGCGCAGCAAGAAGAACAGGCGGCACACCAGGAGATTCTGGCGCTGATCCCCGACAACATTCCCAGGCTGCATGTGATCAATAAAATCGACCTGCTGAATCAAGCAGCGCGCGCGGAAATCCGCGACGGGGATAGCTATATCTACGTGTCCGCAAAGAACGACGAGGGCATCGATCTGCTGCGCAAAAAGATCTTGCAGTTGATGGACTGGCACGCGGAATCGGGGGTGTTTATGGCCCGCGAGCGGCATGTGCAGGCGCTTTTGCAGGCCAGGCAAGGTTTGCAACGCGCCGCCGCAGAAAGCGCGCGCACCGAACTGTTTGCCGAGGAGCTGCGTTTTGCCCAGGACGCTCTAAGCAAGATCACCGGGGAATTCTCCAGTGATGATCTGCTGGGTGAGATATTTAGCCGTTTCTGCATCGGCAAATAGCATAAGTTGTTTCACGTGAAACCCTTTTTCTAGGGCGATTCTTGCGCGGACATTTTTTGTTGTATGATGCGCGCCTTTATTTGGTGCGGGTTGTTGATGAATTACCCAAAAGAATTTGATGTAATCGTGGTGGGCGGCGGTCACGCCGGGACGGAGGCTGCCCTTGCCAGTGCGCGCATGGGCCGGGCCACGTTGCTCGTTACGCATAATATCGAGACGCTGGGGGTGATGTCGTGCAACCCTTCCATCGGCGGCATCGGCAAGGGCCATCTTGTAAAAGAGGTGGATGCGCTGGGCGGGGCGATGGCGGCCGCAACCGATGAGGCGGGCATACAGTTCCGCATCTTGAATTCATCCAAGGGCCCGGCAGTGCGGGCCACGCGGGCGCAGGCGGATCGCGCCTTGTACAAGCAGGCCATACGCCGCCGCTTGGAAAATCAGCCCGGTCTCTGGCTGTTTCAGCAGGCGGTAGAAAAGTTGCTGATGAACGGCGATCGGGTCATCGGCATTGAAACCCAGCTGGGCCTGCGTTTCATGGCGAAAAGTGTGGTGTTGACGACGGGCACGTTTCTGTCCGGGCTGGTTCATGTCGGGCTGGCAAATTACCCGGCGGGGCGGGCGGGCGATCCTCCGTCCATCGCGCTGTCGCGCGATCTGCGCGAGTTGGGTTTACCTGTCGGACGCCTGAAGACGGGCACGCCACCGCGCATAGACGGACGCAGCATCGATTATTCGGTCATGGTGGAACAGCCCGGCGACGATCCGGTGCCCGTGTTTTCGTTTATGGGCAGGGCGGAGCAGCATCCGCAGCAATTGCCGTGTTGGATCACCCAGACAAATAAACAAACCCACGACATCATCCGTGGCGGGCTGGATCGTTCCCCGATGTTTACCGGGGTGATCGAGGGGGTGGGGCCGCGTTATTGCCCCTCTATCGAGGACAAGATCACGCGCTTTGCGGACAAAGATTCGCATCAGATTTTTCTGGAACCGGAAGGGCTGAGCACGCATGAGGTCTATCCAAACGGTATTTCGACCAGTCTGCCGTTCGATGTGCAGCTGGCGCTGGTGCGCTCGATAAAGGGGCTGGAAAATGCTTATATCACCCGTCCCGGTTATGCCATTGAATACGACTATTTCGATCCGCGCGGACTCAAAACTTCGCTGGAAACCAAGGCAATAAAGGGTTTGTTTCTGGCGGGTCAGGTCAACGGGACAACGGGGTACGAAGAGGCCGCCGCGCAGGGTTTGTTGGCCGGATTGAATGCGGCGCGCTATGCCAGAGAAGAGGAGTCCTGGCACCCCCGTCGCGACGAGGCGTATCTGGGCGTGCTGGTGGATGATCTGACTGCGCAGGGCGTGTTGGAGCCGTATCGGATGTTCACGAGTCGCGCGGAGTATCGCTTGCAGTTGCGCGAGGATAACGCAGACATGCGCATGACGGAAATTGGGCGGCGCTTGGGGTTGGTTGACGATGCGCGCTGGATGGCGTTTGAGAGCAAGCGTGAGCGCGTGGCGCAAGAGTTGGAGCGCCTGAAATCTACCTGGGTAAATCCCAGAATATTGGCGGTCGCAGAGGCGGAGCGGGTGCTCGGGAAGAACATTGAGCGCGAATATTCGCTGTACGAATTGTTGCGCCGGCCGGATGTGAGTTATGAGAATCTGATGTCTATGGACGGTGCAGGCGCAGGCGTGGGCGACAGCAAGGTCGCTGAGCAGGTTGAAACACAGGCCAAATATCAGGGATACATCGAGCGCCAGCATGACGAGATCGCGCGGCAGATAGAGAATGAAGAATTAAAGTTGCCGATAAGCATGGATTATCTGGCGGTGTCCGGTCTGTCGGCGGAAGTGCGGCAGAAATTAAATCAACAACGACCGGAAACATTGGGACAGGCTGCCAGAATTTCAGGTATAACACCGGCGGCGATTTCTTTGCTGCTGGTACACCTGAAGCGCGGAGGGGCGGGCGCTGCAAGCGCTACAGCCCGTTTGAACCAATGACATTGGCAACAGACTTGTCGCGTGGCATTGCGCAGCTGGATGTAAATGTTGCAGCGGATGAACAACAAAAACTGCTGGATTATCTGGCGCTTTTGCACAAGTGGAACAAGGTATACAACCTGACGGCGATACGTGAGCCGGAACAAATGGTGAGCAACCACTTGCTCGACAGCCTTGCCGTATTGCCGCATCTGTGGCCAAAGCGCTGGCTGGATGTGGGGTGCGGCGCGGGTTTGCCGGGCGTTGTGTTGGCGATTGTGCGGCCGGAGTGGTCGTTTACATTGCTGGATAGCAATAGCAAGAAAACCAGCTTTGTCCAACAGGCTTGCATAGAGTTGGGCTTGCGCAACGTGGAGGTACGTTGCGGGCGAATCAAGGAATGGCAAGACGCGGAAAAGTTTGACGGGATAATTTCCCGGGCATTTGCAGAAACGGCGGAATTTGTCGCTTTAACGCGCCATTTGTTGGCAAAGGACGGGCGTTGGGCCGCAATGAAAGGGATACCGGAGCAAGAATTGACGCGCTTGCCCGAGGGGGTGCGGGTTGAGCAAATCATTCCTTTGCAAGTTCCAAAACTAGAGGCGGCACGTTGTTTGGTGGTGTTGAGAGAAAATAAATGATCAAAATACTTGCAGTTACCAATCAAAAAGGGGGGGTGGGGAAGACCACCACCACGGTGAATCTTGCGGCAAGTCTTGCTGCCGCAAAACAGAGGGTTCTGCTGATCGATCTGGATCCGCAGGGCAATGCCACTATGGGCAGCGGCATCGACAAGCTGGGGCTTAGCGCGACGGTTTACGATGTGCTTCTGGGGCAAAAAGTCATCCGTGAGGTACGCGCGCTTGCCGAAAAAGGCAAATATGACGTGTTGCCTGCCAACCGCGAATTGGCGGGGGCGGAGATCGAATTGGTCGATCTCGACAAGCGCGAAATGCGCCTTAAACAGGCGTTGGAAGTCGTTCGTGACGACTATGACTATGTGCTTATCGACTGTCCCCCGTCGCTGAATTTGCTCACGCTGAACGGTTTGTGTGCCGCACAATCGGTCATGATTCCGATGCAGTGCGAATATTATGCGCTGGAGGGATTGAGCGATTTGGTCAATACCATACGCAAAGTGCGCGCTCACCTTAATCCGGAACTGGAGATCGAGGGTCTGTTGCGCACCATGTTTGATCCGCGCAACACTTTGGCGCAACAGGTCTCGGATCAGTTGCAACAGCACTTTGGCGAGAAGGTCTATCGCACGGTTATTCCGCGCAATGTGCGTTTGGCGGAAGCGCCCAGTTACGGGCTTCCGGCGCTCTATCACGACAGTCAATCCAAGGGCACGCTGGCGTATCTGGCGCTGGCCGGGGAATTGCTCAATAACGCATCGCGAACGACAACAGGTTCAATTTAAGGAAAGAGTCATGGCAAAACCAATTAAAGGTCTCGGGCGCGGTCTGGACGCACTGTTAGCGGGAAGTAAAGATCAAAGTGCCGATGCGCTGCGCGAGCTAAAAGTCGATCAGCTCAAACCGGGAAAATATCAGCCCCGCAGCCGCATGGATGAGGAGTCGCTAAAGGAACTCGCCGCTTCGATAAAAGCGCAGGGAATTATGCAGCCCATTCTGGCGCGCGAATTGGTGAATGGCGGCTATGAGATTATTGCCGGCGAGCGCCGCTGGCGCGCCGCGCAGTTGGCCGGATTGACCCAAGTTCCTGTTTTGGTGCGAAAAGTTCCGGATAATGCGGCGCTTGCCATGGCGCTGATCGAGAATATTCAGCGCGAAGATCTCAATCCGTTGGAGGAGGCCATCGGTATTCAGCGTTTGATCGATGAGTTTCAAATGACACATCAGACAGCGGCGGATGCGGTGGGCCGTTCGCGCAGCGCGGCAAGCAATTTATTGCGCCTGTTAAAACTGCCGGAATTGGTGCAGAACATGCTGATGGACAATAAACTCGACATGGGTCATGCGCGGGCTTTGCTTCCTTTGGATGCCGCGCAATTGGTGGCATCGGCGAATAAAATCGTGGCAGACGGCCTTTCCGTAAGAGAAGCTGAAAAGCTGGTGCAGACATTGCTGAATCCGCAAGCCAAACCGAAAAAACCGGTGCAAGACCGCGATGTCCTGAATTTGCAGGAAGAATTATCCCAGAGCATCGGTACGGCGGTGCAAATTAAGCTGGGAAAAAAGGGGGCGGGCAAACTGATTATTGAATTCACCAGCAATGATCATCTTGAAGAACTAATTGCGCACTTGAAATAAATCGTTGACGTGAATAAGTGAGCTTGAGTAGAATGCGCGACTTCAAAGGTTTGGGTATTGCGAACGCGGTCGGCCGAATTATTTTGGTGCAAGTGCTGGTGACCGTGGCAATAACGTTGTTATTGCTGGTTGTTCAGAATCTGGCGGTCGCAGCGTCAGCTTTTGCAGGGGGGGCAGTTGGTTTTTTGACCAGCTTGGTTTACGCAAAAAAAATGTTCACGCCGCAAGGTGTCGAAGTAAAAAAAATATTAAGAGCGCAGTACAGCGCCGAAGCGTACAAGTTGGCATTCACCATTCTGTTGTTCTCCTTCATATTTACGCAGTTTAAAGAAGTGCACGCGTTGCCGCTGTTTGCAACCTATATTGCAACTTTGGCGGTTTATTGGGCAGCATTAATTTTTGTGTGAAACTTTATGAGTACTGAAGGCTTAACGACTACCGAATATATTCAGCACCACTTGACCAACCTGCATGCGGGTGAAGGTTTCTGGTCCCTGCATCTGGATACAATTTTTGTCTCTCTGGCGATCGGCTTGATCGTTTTTGGCACGATGTGGCTGGCAACGCGCAAAGCAACAGCAGGCGTTCCAGGGCGTCTGCAGAACTTCATCGAAATGGTTGTGGGCATGGTTGATGCCCAGGTCAAAGACACATTCCACGGCAAAAACGATCTGATTGCCCCTCTGGCGCTGACGATTTTCGTGTGGATTTTTGCCATGAATGCGATGGACGTGATTCCAGTCGACTTGTTGCCTCTGGTGGCAAGCTGGATGGGCGTGAGCCATTTGAAAATCGTTCCATCCACGGACTTGAACGCGACTTTCGCGATGTCGATCTCGGTATTCTTCCTGATCTACTTTTACAGCTTCAAAGTAAAAGGTTTCGTTGGATTCGGTAAAGAAGTCCTCTTTTCACCGTTCGGCAAGTTTCCTTTGTTGATCCCGGTAAATATCCTGTTCCGCATCGTTGAAGATATTGCCAAGCCGATTTCGCTGGCACTGCGTCTGTTCGGAAACATGTACGCGGGTGAAATGGTGTTTATTCTGATCGCACTGTTGCCGTGGTACTTGCAATGGATGTTGGGCGCACCGTGGGCCATCTTCCACTTGCTGATTATTACGTTGCAGGCTTTTGTGTTCATGATGTTGACGATCGTATATCTCAGCATGGCGCACGAAAGTCACTAAAGTTTCGCTTTATTAATTAACTAAACCTCCAAGGAGAAAACATGGAACTAGCACTATTGTTGGGTAATGTATCGATTGCTGTAGCAGTACTGATCGGTATGGGCGCATTGGGAACCGCTATCGGTTTTGGTCTGTTGGGTGGTCGCTTTTTGGAAGGCGCAGCTCGTCAACCAGAAATGATCCCTACTCTGCAAGTGAAGATGTTCATTGTGGCTGGTCTGTTGGACGCGGTAACCATGATTGGTGTTGGTATCGCGTTGTACATGCTGTTCGCTAACCCGTTCATCGCGATTGTTAAGGGCTAATTCGTCCATCGTTATTGACTGAAAGGGGCTGTCTTGAATATCAACGCAACCTTGCTAGGACAGGCAATCACATTTGCCATCCTTATCTGGTTCACCATGAAGTTTGTGTGGCCGCCTTTGCTGCAAGCAATGGAAGAGCGCGCTAAAACCATCGCTGATGGTTTGGCCGCTGCTGAACGTGGCAAGCATGATCTTGAATTAGCGGCAAAGCGCTCGGCTGAAATAATCCACCAGGCCAAAGAAAAGGCCGGTGAAATTATTGTGTCTGGTGAAAAACGCGCAAGCGAAATTATCGAAGAAGCCAAGGCGAATGCCAAAGCGGAAGGCGATCGTATTCTTGCCGGAGCCAAAGCAGAAATAGATCAAGAAGTGTTTCGAGCAAAAGAACAACTGCGCATGCAAGTTTCGGCTGTGGCATTGGCTGGTGCAGGTAAGATTCTGGGTCGTGAAATTGATGCCAAGGCACATAACGACCTGCTCGACAAACTTGTTGCGGAAATCTAAGCGCTATGTCACAAGCCATTACAGCCGCACGTCCTTATGCCCAAGCCGCTTTTGAGGAAGCCCAGAAATTGGGCGAGCTTAAAAGCTGGTCGGAAATGCTGAATGCTACTGCTGCTGCGGTAGAAAATGCCGACTTGCAAGCGGTTATCCGCAGTCCTAAAGTGGATGCGGCTCAGTTGGCAGATTTGATGCTGGCAATATCTGGGGCAAAACTCAGCCAGATAGCCCAGAACTTCATCAAGTTGCTGGTGGAAAATAATCGCCTGCTGGTGTTGCCGGAAATCTGCGCGTTGTTTGAAGTGCTGCGCGCTGAAGCCGAGAAAAGCATAGATGTCGTTGTAACCTCTGCTTACGATTTGAGCGATGCTCAAAAGCAAAAGGTTGCTGCGGCGCTTAAAGTCAAAATGGGGCGCGAAATAAAACTCAGCTGCGAAACAAATCGCGAGTTGCTGGGTGGCATTGTTATACGCGCTGGGGACAAAGTAATAGACGGCTCGGCGCGTACGCGTTTGTCTGAGTTGGCTGTCGCTTTGGCCTAATCACCGATTTATCGAAATAAGGAAAAGTCAGATGAAGCTCAACCCTTCTGAAATTAGCAACTTGATTCGTAGCCGCATTGAAAACTTTGAGGCTTTAACAGAAGCGCGCACTGAAGGTACCGTGGTTAGCGTAACCGACGGTATTGTCCGCATTCATGGTTTGTCGGATGTGATGCAGGGGGAAATGCTGGAATTCCCGGGAAACACTTTCGGATTGGCGCTGAACTTGGAGCGTGACTCTGTAGGTGCAGTTGTTCTCGGCGAATACGAGCACATCTCCGAAGGTGACACTGTAAAGTGCACGGGTAAAATTTTGGAAGTGCCAGTGGGCCCGGAGTTGCGCGGCCGCGTGGTAAACGCATTGGGACAGCCTATCGACGGCAAGGGCCCGATCAATGCCAAGATGACCGACAAGGTTGAAAAAGTTGCTCCAGGTGTTATCGCACGTAAATCCGTGGATCAACCTGTGCAAACCGGTCTGAAGTCCATTGACTCCATGGTTCCGGTTGGTCGTGGACAACGCGAACTGATCATCGGTGACCGTCAAACGGGTAAGACAGCCGTTGCAGTTGACGCCATCATCAACCAAAAAGGCCAGGGCATGACCTGCGTCTATGTCGCGATTGGTCAAAAAGCCTCTACCGTTGCCAACGTGGTGCGCAAGCTGGAAGAGCACGGTGCGATGGGTTACACCATCGTGGTGGTTGCTACCGCATCCGATTCCGCAGCGATGCAATTCCTGGCACCTTACTCGGGTTGCACTATGGGCGAATACTTCCGCGATCGCGGTGAAGATGCGCTGATTGTGTATGACGACTTGACCAAGCAAGCTTGGGCTTATCGTCAAATCTCCCTGTTGCTGCGCCGTCCGCCCGGTCGCGAGGCTTATCCCGGCGACGTGTTCTACTTGCACTCGCGTTTGCTTGAGCGCGCATCGCGCGTTAATGCCGACTACGTTGAGGCTTTCACCAAAGGTGAAGTTAAGGGTAAGACAGGCTCATTGACAGCATTGCCTATCATTGAAACTGCCGCAGGCGACGTTTCTGCCTTCGTGCCGACCAACGTGATTTCGATTACTGACGGTCAGATTTTCCTGGAAGCCGACTTGTTCAACGCCGGTATTCGTCCTGCTATCAACGCCGGTATCTCGGTATCCCGCGTGGGTGGTGCAGCTCAAACCAAGGTTATCAAAAAGCTCGGTGGCGGTGTGCGTTTGGCGCTGGCTCAGTATCGTGAACTTGCGGCGTTTGCGCAGTTTGCGTCCGATCTGGATGAGGCGACCCGTAAGCAGTTGGAGCGCGGCCGTATGGTGACGGAGTTGATGAAGCAATTGCAATATGCTCCATTGTCCATCGCTGAAATGGCGGTGACATTGTTCTCGGTGAACAAAGGCTACTTCGATGACGTGGAAGTTAAGAAAGCGCTAGCATTTGAGTCGGCAGTGCATGCCTACCTCAAGTCCAAGCACAAAGACTTGATGGATGCGATCAATACCAGCAAAGATCTGAGTGCTGACAACGAGAGGCTGCTTGCGTCCGCGATTGAAACCTTCAAGTCCACTGCAGTTTACTAAGCGAGAGTCTAATCATGGCTGGTAGCAAAGAGATACGCACCAAAATCAAGAGCGTTGAAAATACGCGCAAGATTACACGTGCCATGGAAATGGTGGCGGCAGCGAAAATGCGCAGAGCGCAAGATCGTATGCGTGCTGCCCGTCCCTATGCAGAGAAGATTCGTCAAGTTGCGGCACACTTGGCGCACGCCAATCCGGAATATAAGCATCCTTATCTGGCTAAACGCGAGCAGGTAAAGAATGTCGGCATCATTGTCATCACCTCGGACAAGGGTCTGTGCGGCGGTTTAAATACCAATGTCCTGCGTTTGGTGACGAGCCGGATGAAGGAATTCGAAGCTGCCGGCAGCGGAATCAGAGTCAGTCCGATCGGCAACAAAGGCTTCAGCTTCATGGGTCGCATCGGTGCCAAGATTCAGTCCCATTTAATCGGTTTGGGCGATACGCCACACGTAGAAGATTTGATCGGCGCAGTCAAGGTCATGTTGGATGCCTACGTGGCTGGCGAAGTTGATGCGATATACATTTCCTACAATCATTTCGTGAACACCATGAAACAGGAGCCGACTTTCGAGCAACTGTTGCCGCTGTCCGGTGAGGGTATGGAAGAAGGTCGCGGAGGCCAGTGGGATTATATCTACGAGCCGGATGCTAAATTGGTTGTGGATGAGTTGCTGCTGCGCTATGTCGAATCGTTGGTGTATTCGGCGGTGACAGAGAATCAAGCGTCCGAACAGAGTTCGCGTATGGTCGCCATGAAAGCGGCGTCTGATAATGCGAAAACAGTTATCGGTGAGCTTAAACTGGTTTACAACAAAGCCCGTCAAGCCGCGATCACCAAGGAAATATCCGAAATCGTGGGTGGTGCAGCTGCGGTTAATTAAAGCGCCGGCTGTTTTGGCGGCTATGTACAGAATCAATATAAAGTGGGGAATCTGAAAATGAGTCAAGGCAAGATTGTTCAGTGTATCGGTGCGGTGGTTGACGTAGAATTTCCACGTGACCAGATGCCTAAAGTTTATGACGCGCTAAAGGTTAAAGCTGAGGCTAACTCGGTTGCCGAAAAAGATTTGACCTTGGAAGTCCAGCAGCAAATTGGTGATGGCGTGGTACGCACGATTGCCATGGGCTCATCCGACGGTTTGCGTCGCGGTATGATTGTGTTGAATACTGGTTCGCAAATTACTGTGCCTGTCGGCACGGGAACTTTGGGCCGTATCATGGACGTATTGGGACGCCCGATCGATGATGCAGGTGAAGTAAAGTGCGACGAGCGTCGCTCGATTCACCAGAAAGCACCGAAATTCGACGAGCTGTCTCCTTCTGTTGACTTGCTGGAAACCGGCATCAAGGTGATTGACTTGGTCTGCCCGTTTGCCAAGGGTGGTAAAGTGGGTCTGTTCGGCGGCGCCGGTGTAGGCAAGACCGTGAACATGTTGGAACTCATTAACAATATCGCCAAGCAGCACAGCGGCTTGTCGGTGTTTGCGGGTGTGGGTGAGCGTACCCGTGAAGGTAACGACTTCTACCACGAAATGTCGGACGCAGGCGTCATCGACAAAGAAGACCTCTCCAAGTCCAAAGTTGCGATGGTGTTCGGTCAGATGAACGAGCCGCCTGGCAACCGTTTGCGCGTAGCTCTTTCCGGCCTGACGATGGCTGAGAAGTTCCGTGACGAAGGCCGCGACATCCTGTTCTTCGTGGACAATATTTACCGCTACACACTGGCCGGAACCGAAGTGTCCGCGCTGCTGGGTCGTATGCCTTCCGCCGTGGGTTATCAACCGACATTGGCTGAAGAAATGGGCCGTTTGCAAGAGCGTATTACTTCCACCAAGGTTGGTTCGATCACTTCCATTCAAGCTGTGTATGTTCCAGCGGACGACTTGACTGACCCGTCTCCTGCAACGACCTTCTTGCACTTGGACTCTACCGTTGTGTTGTCGCGTGATATTGCATCTCTGGGTATTTACCCTGCGGTTGACCCGTTGGATTCTTCTTCACGCCAGCTCGATCCGCTGGTTGTTGGCGAAGAGCATTACAACGTTGCTCGCGGTGTACAACAAACCCTGCAACGCTACAAAGAATTGCGCGACATCATCGCGATTCTGGGTATGGACGAATTGGCACCGGAAGACAAACTGGCAGTTGCGCGTGCCCGTAAGATTCAGCGTTTCTTGTCGCAACCGTTCCACGTGGCTGAAGTGTTTACCGGCAGCCCGGGCAAATACGTGACATTGAAAGAAACGATCAAGGGCTTCAAGGGTATCGTCAACGGCGATTACGATCACTTGCCAGAACAAGCTTTCTATATGGTTGGCGGCATTGAAGAAGCCATCGAAAAAGCTAAGACACTGCAATAAAGGTGAATAATATGGCCATGACAGTTCATGTCGATGTGGTGAGTGCCGAGGCATCCATCTTTTCCGGTTTGGCGGAACTGGTCATCGTTCCGGGCGAAAGCGGCGAGCTTGGCATTTATCCGCGCCATGCTCCGCTGCTGACACGCATCAAACCCGGTTCGGTGCGCCTGAAGTTGCCCGACCAGAATGAAGATACTTTGATTTATGTATCCGGCGGTATGCTCGAAGTGCAGCCTAATGTAGTTACTATTTTGGCTGATACGGCGATTCGCGGTGCGGACTTGGATGAAGCAAAAGCGCTTGAAGCTAAACGCTCTGCTGAAGAGGCCATGAAGAATCGCAGATCGGATATCGATTACGCTGCTGCTCAGGCTGAATTGTCCGAAGCAATCGCGCAACTGCATGCCATCTCAAGACTGCGCAAAGGTTCTCCGCATTAAGTCTCATTTTGAATGAATAGCAATACAAGGAAAACGGCCCAAGCCGTTTTTTTTGTTTATACTTCGCAATCTGAAAAATAGTGGAAAAAATGTCTACGCTTAACATCGTAATTCTTGCCGCCGGTAAAGGCACGCGCATGCACTCGGATAAACCCAAAGTGCTGCATGCCATTGCCGGCAAAGCCATGTTGCAACATGTCGTGGATGTGGCTGCGAATCTGGGGCCGTTGAAAACCATTGTAGTGTATGGGCACGGCGGAGAGATGGTGCCCAAAGCGCTTGCCGATAGTAACGCGCTGTTCGTACTACAGGAGCCGCAGCTGGGTACTGGCCACGCGCTGCAACAAGCCCTTCCGCAACTGAATGATGACAGTGTTACGCTGGTTTTATACGGCGATGTTCCGCTGATCCAGCAGGACACCCTGAAAAAGATTCTTGCGCATAAAGACGCACTCACGTTGTTGACGCAGAATTTGGACGACCCCAAAGGTTATGGTCGCATCGTTCGCGATGCGTCCGGCAAGGTAAGTTGCATCGTGGAGGAGAAAGATGCCTCCATCGAGCAGCGTCAAATACAAGAAATAAACACCGGAATCATGGCCGCTCCGACAGGCTTGCTCCGCGAGTGGTTGGGAAAGCTGCGCAATGAAAATGCCCAAGGTGAGTACTACCTGACAGATATTGTGGCAATGGCGGTTGCTCAGGGTATTGCGATAAAAACCGCACAGCCGACCCATGCTTGGGAAGTGATGGGCATAAACAGCAAGGTGCAGTTGGCGCAACTTGAACGCACATGGCAACTTGAATTGGCCGACAGGTTACTGAAGCAGGGTGTTACTTTGGCAGATCCGGCAAGATTGGATATTCGCGGCGAATTGGTGTGCGAACGCGATGTAGAGATCGACGTCGGTTGTATCTTCGAGGGCAAGGTACAGCTGGGGAATGGTGTGAAAGTGGGTGCCTACAGCGTGATCAGAAATACACGTATCGCGTCGAATACGCATATTGCACCCTATAGCCATATTGATCAGGCCGAGATTGGCGACCGTTGCCATATTGGTCCGTTTGCGCGCATCCGTCCCGGCAGCAAGCTGCAAAATGACGTCCACATCGGTAACTTTGTAGAAATCAAAAACAGCGACATCGCCAGCTCCAGCAAGGCAAATCACCTGAGCTACATAGGCGATGCGACTATTGGAAGCCGGGTGAATATCGGTGCGGGTACGATAACTTGCAACTACGATGGAGCCAATAAATTCCGCACTGTGATCGAAGATGATGCCTTCATAGGATCGGATACTCAGCTGGTGGCACCGGTAACGGTAGGGCGGGGCGCAACAATTGGCGCAGGCTCGACGATTACCAAAGATACGCCATCAGGCGAGTTAACACTGTCGCGAACCAAACAGATCAGCGTGCCGGGCTGGCAACGCCCTACCAAGAAAAAATAAACTAACTCAATAACGGAAATCAAACATGTGTGGAATAGTTGGCGCAGTTGCGCGACGCAACGTTGTACCCATCCTAATTCAGGGTTTGCTGAGGCTGGAATATCGCGGCTATGACTCGGCCGGATTGGTCGTAGTGAATGACAACAAATTGGAACGAGTCAGGAGTGCCGGGCGCGTAGCAGAATTAACCGAGAAAAGCGCCAACACGCAAGGCCATATAGGAATTGCACACACGCGTTGGGCAACCCATGGCGTACCGAGCGAACGCAACGCCCATCCGCATATGAGTCGCGATCTGATCGCGGTGGTTCATAACGGCATCATCGAAAACTATGAAGAGCTGCGTAAACAACTCACCGCTGAGGGATATGAATTTACCTCGGACACGGATACCGAAGTTATCGCGCACTTGGTTCATTCGCATTATATCCAAGGAAAAAATCTGCTGGCAGCAACGCAGGCCGCACTAGCCAAGTTAGTGGGTGCCTACGCAATCGGGGTTGTGGCGGCGGACAATCCGCAACAATTGATCGGGGCGCGCAAAGGCAGCCCGTTGTTATTGGGTGTCGGAGAGGGT
This sequence comes from Gallionellaceae bacterium, assembly GCA_041659125.1. Classification (GTDB taxonomy): domain Bacteria; phylum Pseudomonadota; class Gammaproteobacteria; order Burkholderiales; family Gallionellaceae; genus PALSA-1006. The sequence goes on from JBAZYW010000003.1 coordinate 21,084, forward strand.
GAGCACTTCATCGCTTCGGATATGTCGGCGTTGCTGCAAGTCACCCAAAAGGTCGTGTATCTGGAAGAGGGCGATGTCGTTGAGTTGGCACTAGCCAACTACCGCATCATCGACGCTACGGGAACAGAGGTAAAACGTGCGGTCAATATCAGCGAGTTGAACAACGCGAGCGTGGAGCTGGGTGAGTACCAACACTACATGCAAAAAGAGATTCACGAGCAACCGCAAGCCTTGGCGAACACCTTGGAGTCGGTATGTAACAGCCAATCATTGATACCCGGAATATTCGGAGCGGAAGCCGCCAGCGCATTCGCACAAATTGACAGTATTCTGATTTTGGCTTGCGGCACCAGCCACCATGCGGGAATGGTCGCACGCTATTGGCTGGAAGAAGTGGCAGGCATCCCTTGCGTGGTGGAGATCGCCAGCGAATACCGTTATCGGGTGAGCGTTGCAAATCCGCGCCAACTGGTGGTTACTATCTCCCAGTCCGGCGAAACAGCAGACACGCTCGCCGCACTTAACCATGCCAAATCCATAGGACACCTGCATACGCTGGCAATATGCAATGTGCCCGAAAGTGCGATCATTCGCCAATCCAAGCTGCGTCTGCTGACCAGGGCGGGTCCGGAAATCGGTGTGGCTTCGACCAAAGCGTTCACTACACAATTAGCGGCTTTATTTCTGCTGACTCTCGTATTGGCGAAACAACGCGGAAAGCTGAATGAGCAACAAGAGCAGCAGCATTTGCACGATTTGCGCCATCTTCCCAGCGCGATATTGGCCGTGTTGAAACTGGAGCCGGAGATTGCCAAGTTGGCAAAACATTTCGCCAATAAACACCATGCCTTGTTCCTCGGGCGCGGCCTGCACTACCCGATCGCGCTGGAAGGCGCATTGAAGTTGAAGGAGATTTCCTATATTCATGCCGAGGCCTACCCCGCCGGAGAGCTGAAACACGGACCGTTGGCCCTAGTGGACGAAGATATGCCCGTCATCGCCGTGGCACCCAACGATACTTTGCTGGAAAAATTGAAATCCAACCTGCAGGAAGTTCGTGCGCGCGGCGGTGAACTGTACGTGTTTGCCGATGCAGAGACCCGTATTCACTCCAGCGAAGGCGTGCATGTGATGCAAATGCCCGAACACGCGGGGTTTCTAAGCCCTATTCTTCACACGATACCTTTGCAACTGCTGGCATATTACGTGGCATTGCAAAAGGGAACTGATGTTGACAAGCCGCGTAATCTGGCGAAGTCGGTAACTGTCGAATAACCTGTAAAGCTAACAAGCAAGGTTCTTCAGCGGGCGCCCAAACTCAGCATCATTTCCACAACGTGGAGAAATCGTATGGCGGTCATCGCCGTATTCAATCAAAAAGGCGGGGTAGGTAAGACAACTTCCACCCTGAACATTGTTGCCGGGCTGGCTATCGCCCAGAAACAACCTATCGCCTTGGATATGGATCCGCAGGGCTCGCTGAGTCTGGCTTCCGGATTGAAAGATGCGCGTACCCAAGGGCGCAATATGGCGACCTTCTTCAAAGATAAAACGCCGCTAGCTCAACTTTTGCACGATACCCCTGCGGGATGGCAAATCATTCCGGCTTCGATCGAGCTGTCCAAAATCGACGCGACATACGGTAGTGATCCCAATGCAGCTAAACTTTTAAAGCAGGGCTTGAGCGAAGAGTTGGCACTCACAGGCGCACCAATTCTGATTGATTGCTGCCCGATGTTGGGAGTGCTTACACTCAATGCATTGCTCGCAGCAGATAGAGTATTGATTCCCGTTGCAGCCGACTATCTTTCGCAACAGGGCGTGCATCGTCTGGATGCGGCATTGAATGTGCTGGAAAAGAAATTGCACCGCAAATTCGAGCGTCGTATTGTGGTCACCCGATTTGACTCGCGCCGCAAACTCTCCTACGATATTTACGACAAACTGAAAGAGCGCTACGGTTCTCAAGTATGCAGTACGCGCATCGGGGAAAATGTAGCCTTGGCGACCAGCCCAATGCATGGTTTGGATATATTCGCTTTCGGCCCGCATACACCCGGAGCAGCAGATTACAAAGCGTTGACTATAGAATTGATGAAAAGCGGATTCTTTGATAATTGATCGTAATACGAATTAGAAGCGCAACACCAACCAAGCAGTCGCAATAATCGCCGCAAAGGCAATCACCCTTAGCCAGAAATTCCGTTTCCGTTGCTGGAGCAGAACATTACGCAAAATAGCCTCATACTGCGCCGTGGGATTTTCATTCAGACGTTGATGCAGCAAGCGCGGAATCTGCGGCAGCAAAGTCGCATAACGCGGTGCTTCAGCTTTCAGCGACTTGATGAAACCGCGCCAGCCGATCTGTTCACTCATCCAGCGTTCCAGCCAGGGTTTGGCGGTCTTCCACAGATCAAGTTCGGGATCTAGCTGCAAACCCAAGCCCTCGATATTGAGCAGAGTCTTTTGCAGCAAAACCAATTGCGGCTGGATTTCCACGCCGAAACGGCGCGATGTTTGGAACAAGCGCAATAACACCTTACCGAAAGACACTTCGCGCAACGGCCGGTCGAATATCGGTTCGCACACTGCACGAATCGCCGCCTCAAGCTCATCTACGCGGGTATGTGCGGGAACCCAGCCCGATTCGATATGTACCTCGGCTACGCGCTTGTAGTCGCGGTTGAAAAAAGCGATGAAATTTTGCGCAAGATAGCTTTTGTCGGTATCGTTGAGCGTACCCATGATGCCGAAATCCAAAGCGATATAGCGCCCGTCGGATGCCACCTGAATATTGCCGGGATGCATGTCGGCGTGGAAGAAACCGTCGCGAAACACCTGCATGTAAAAAATTTCAACGCCGTCGGAGGCGAGTTTGGAGATATTGATATTTGCAGCGCGCAACGCATCCATCTGGCTGATCGGAATGCCGTACATGCGCTCCATCACGATCACATTGGTGTCGCACCAGTCCCAATACATCTCCGGGACCAGCAGCAAATCGGACTTGGCGAAGTTGCGTTTTAACTGGCTTGCGCAGGCGGCCTCGCGCATCAGATCGAGTTCGTCGTGCAGGTATTTTTCAAATTCGGCCACCACCAACTTTGGCTTCAGGCGTTTCCCATCAGCCCACAGGCGCTCCATCAATCCGGCGCAAATATCGAGCAAAGCCAGATCGTGTTCGATGACATGCACAATGCCGGGGCGCAAGATCTTAACGGCTACTTCGCGGCCATCGGGCAGCACGGCAAAGTGGACTTGTGCCACGGAGGCGCTGGCGATGGGTATTTCGTCGAAGCTGAGGAAAACCTCGGAAAGCTTCTTCTTGTAGATGGATTCCAGAACAGCAACGGCTTGAGCGGAAGGGAAAGGGGGTACTTGATCCTGCAGTTTGGCCAATTCGTCAGCGATATCTAGCGGAATCAGGTCGCGTCGTGTAGACAGCATCTGCCCGAATTTAACGAAGATGGGCCCTAAACTTTCCAGTGCCAGGCGCAAACGTTCGGCACGCGGGGCTGAAGTATTGCGCGCAAACAAAAGAATATTCAGCGGCGTTTGCAGCCAGCGCGCGCGTTCATGCGCGAGCAAGAACTCATCCAAACCGAAGCGCAGGACCACATAAATAATTTTGATTACTCGAAAGATACGCATCACTTTGAATTTCCGCTGTGTTGAAGACCCGCTTCAAACGGGTTATATCCCGAATAGTGCATTAAACAATATTGCGGACGAATTGTACCAAGCGTTGAGCAACGATACGGAGAGTAATTTGAAGACCAAAAGAAAACGGCGTGACTACAAGCCACGCCGTTTTCAGGGAAAAGCGAATGCTAACTTAAGCGATCTGCTGAATACCGCTCAATAACCAGACAGCTTTGTCATCCTTCGTATTCTTCTGCACGTACCATACTTCGTCAAAGTTTTCGGGCGCGCTGTTATTTTCGCGCAGCTGGCCGCTCATACGCACGCTGGCAATAGCCGTGTCGTTCTCTTGCGCCACTTCCAACAACTCGGCATTGACAGTAATAACATCGGTTTTTTGCGCGGTATTGTCGCGCTCGCGGATCTGCATCGAGATCTCGGCGAACATCTCTGGTGTGGTGTATTCGCGGATATCGTCCAGATCTTTGCGGTCATTCGCGGCTTGCAAACGGATGAACGAAGTCTTTGCACTACGCAGGAAAGCGTCTACGGGGAAATCGGCAGGGATACTGCCGGCTACCGGGGCGATAGCAGCGACGCTTCCCGATGCTGCTTGTTGCACGGGCTCGGACGAGCCGCCATAGGGCGCACCCGCTCCGGCATACTGCATCGCAGGCTGTTGTTGTTTTTTGCGGAACATCGAGATCAGCAAAATTACAATTGCCCCTGCTGCCAAGGCCATCAAAATACCGCCCATCGCGCCGCCCAAACCACCCAGAGCGCCGCTGGCGAACAAAGCGCCTAGTCCGGCACCAATTGCCAAACCGGCCAGAGGGCCGAGCCATTTATTTCCGGCGGGTGCTGCAGCGGGAGTAGCCGCTGTCGGTGCAGGTGCAGCTGCCGGGGCTTTCTGGGTTTGTTGCGGAGACATGGTGCGTTGCTTGCCGATGCTACTACCGCCCCCAAAACGTTTTGCTTCAGCGGTTGTAGCGAGCAAAGAAAGGCTGGAAAGAACGATGGTCAATAACAACAAGAAACGTTTCATGTAATTCCTCAAAGTGGTTGATAAATTAATGCGCCAAAAAATGCGCTCACACTACATGGTGACAGTATTAGAAAACTCAATACCGGTCTTACGACAGGAACGGACTGACGAAGTTCAATGGCACGCCATTTCCCGGGTGCGGAAAGTAGAGCGAACTGGCGTGCAACATCAAGCGCGGCGCATTATACGCATTACCATACAACGCATCGCCGAGAATGGGATGTCCAATAGCCGCCATATGCAAGCGTAACTGATGGGTGCGTCCGCTAACGGGTTCAAGTTCCAAGCGGCTGCTATCAGATATCGCGTCATGAGCCAGCAATACATAGCGCGTCAGTGAAGGCTTACCCGCTTCCCTGTCGATCTTGCGCAGGGGGCGCTTCAGCCAATCCGCCGCGATAGGCAGATCCACCTCACCCGTCCCGGATTCAATCTTGCCTGACACCACAGCCACATAGCGTTTTTCTACTTCGCGCTCGCGAAACATCTGCGACAAACGGCGTTGTATATCCACACCGCGTGCGAACACCATCAAGCCGGAGGTGGCCATATCCAGGCGATGGACGACCATGGCGTCGGGAAATTTTTGCTGAAGTCGTGCGGAAAGACAATCCTGTTTGTCCGCCCCGCGCCCCGGTACGGCCAGCAATCCGGCGGGCTTATTCACTACCAGCAAAGATTCATCGGTATAGATAAGCGCCAAATCGCCGCAAGGCGGAATGTAGGCGGCAAGAGTGATGTTCACAAGCTTAAGGCGGGATTAATGAGTTTTGCCGGATTTTAGCCAAACATCGCTTATCGGTTTCTGTTCGACGCTCTCGCCCAAATAGGGCAATTCGTACATTTCTGCGAGCATGCGTAACAGGGTGTAGTGGTTAATGCGCTGTGTAGATTTACCGGGTTTTATCATCGCGCCCACAAACATCGTCGCGACGCGATTGCCTTCCGTGCCATTGTCTTCATCCCAAGTCACGATCAGCAAGCTGTTGTGCGTCAACGCCCATTGCGCATACTGTTCCATGTTCTTCTCCAGCCACGCATCGCCTTGCGCGATGCTGCCGTCGTGCATATCGTTGAGCTGATCGGGTATTACCAAGGCGACAGTGGGTAACTTGGCAAAATCCTGCGGAAACGTGCGGAACGGCTGGTTGAACGCAGCCAACTCTTTCCAGTTTGCCGCCGGGTTATGTTTGCGCATGTATGCGCCATACATGCAGCCCCCATAGCCTGCTTCCGGCATGGATTCCGAATAACTTGCAAAGCTCAGACCTTTGGCGATCAACGCGCTGGCGAGATTGTCACCTTGCAAATCCAGCGGACAGGCATTGCTGCCGATGCCGCGCAGACTGCCGCTGAACAAGGCCAGATAATTCGGTTGGCTCGGATGGGTGACGCCATAGGAGTTGGTGAACAGCACACCGCGCCGGGCGAGGGCATTGATGTAGGGCGCCGCGCTGTTGCCGATGATCTGGGAGAACGACTTGTTCTCTTCCACCACGATGACGACGTGATCGGGACGCGGCAAAGCATCCGCAGCAAGTGCGCTTTGAGCGAGCGACAGCAGAAGTATAAAACCAAGCCGCATCAGATCTTTTTCACGAACTCGGATTTCAACGACATCGCACCGATGCCGTCGATCTTGCAGTCGATATCATGGTCGCCCTCGACCAGACGGATATTTTTAACCTTGGTTCCCACTTTGACCACTGCGGAAGAACCTTTGACCTTCAGGTCTTTGATCACCGTGATCGAGTCGCCATCGGCAAGCACATTGCCGACAGAATCGCGGATAACGCGCTGTTGTTCGACGCTCTCGACGAGAGCCTCTTTCGACCATTCATGTGCGCACTCGGGGCAGACATAATTGCTTCCGTCTTCGTAAGTGAATTCCGAACCGCATTTGGGACATTTGGGTAAACCACTCATGATGACTCCTGAAATTGATTAGCAATTCCCGAATTTAGAGGGATTGAAAGAATTCCGCAAGTCTTGGAGGCAAGATTTAGCGGGAATTCATGGCCGGATATGCACATGCAATGCCGCTTGCAGAGAGTGAAAGTCAGCGTTCTGCTATTGCGCTCCACGCCCGCATTGCAGGATACTGCGGGCTGCCCAATTGTTACTGAAGCCCACACATCATGTCACAGCCTCCTGCTCACAATCCCGCCGAGTTCGTTGCATGGTTCCGTTCTGTCGCACCCTATATCAACGCGTTCCGGGGCAAGACTTTTGTCATCGCCTTCGGCGGCGAAGTCGTGGCGGACGGCAAGTTTATCGAACTCACCCATGACTTCAATTTGCTCGCCAGTCTCGGCGTGCATCTGGTGCTGGTGCATGGAGCCCGCCCGCAAATCGAACAACATTTAGCGCGCAACGACATATCCGACCACTACCATCAGGGCATACGTTTGACCGATGCTGAGACCCTGCAATGCGTAAAAGAAGCGGTCGGGCGCACGCGCCTGGAAGTCGAGGCATTATTGTCGATGGGCTTGGCCAATTCTCCGATGGCTAACGCGGATATCCGCGTGGCCGGGGGTAATTTCATCACCGCACAGCCGATGGGTGTGATCAACGGTGTCGATCTGTTGCACACCGGATGTGTGCGCAAAGTGGATGTGGCGGCGATCAAGGATCGGCTGGAATTCAATGAGGTGGTGCTGCTTTCGCCGCTCGGCTATTCGCCTACCGGGGAGGTTTTCAATTTGACGCTGGAAGACGTGGCCACGACTACTGCGATCGCGCTGGATGCGGACAAATTGATCTTCCTGATGGATACCGACGGTGTAATGGACAAACAAGGTAAGCTGCTACGCGAGCTGACCATTGCTTCTGCCAACGAGGTGTTGTCGGGAAAACGTAAATTGCCCGACGATGTGGGTCTGTTTTTGCCCTGCGCTGTGCGTGCCTGCGAGGCAGGTGTTGCCCGTACCCATTTGATTAGCCGCCATCAGGATGGCGCTTTGTTGCAGGAATTATTCTCCGATGTCGGCATCGGCAGCATGGTCGTGGAAAGCACGCTGAACACCATACGCGATGCCACCATCGACGATGTTGGCGGTATCTTGCAACTGCTGCAACCCTTGGAAGCCGAGGGTGTGCTGGTGCGGCGCTCGCGTGAATTGCTGGAGCGGGAGATCGAGCGCTTTGTGGTGATGGAACACGACCATCGCATTATTGGCTGTGCCGCTTTGTATCCGTTCCCGGATGAAAAGGCGGCTGAATTGGCCTGCATGGCCGTTCACCCAAAATATCGCCGCTACGGTTACGGCGATGCTTTGCTCAAACACATGAGTAGCGAAGCGCTCTCGCAGCGTTTCAAAAAACTGTTCGTATTGACTACGCGTACAGCGCATTGGTTTGTTGAACGCGGCTTCAAGGAAGGCGATCCGAGCCAGCTTCCGGCGGAGAAAAAAGCACTCTACAACTACCAGCGCCGCTCGAAAGTTTTTATAAAAACGTTAAAATGAAGCAACTCAGACATGCCGTAGCAACGGCATGTCATCACGGCGTCACAATGGACGTTTAATATTCAACCCGATATGGAGTCGATAAATGGTAAGAATGGTGCAGTGTGTAAAACTCGGTCGCGAAGCGGAGGGATTGGATCGTCCGACCTATCCGGGGCCGCTGGGTCAGCGGATTTACGAGAATGTGTCGAAGGAAGCCTGGCAGGGCTGGATCAAATTTCAGACCATGCTGGTGAACGAAAACCGGCTCAATCTGGCGGATGCGAAAGCACGCAAATATCTGGCCGAACAGATGGAGAATTATTTCTTTGGCGCAGGCACCCAGATGCCGCCGGGATTCGTACCTCAAGCACACTAAAGCAGGTAGCAAAAGTGGCAAAAAAATATCCCCCGCAACAATTTTTGAACCGCGAACTCGGCTTGCTGGAGTTCAACCGGCGCGTCTTGGCACAGGCTGAGAATCCCAATATTCCGCCGCTGGAGCGGCTCAAATATCTGTGCATCGTCAGCAGCAATCTGGACGAGTTTTTTGAGATTCGCGTGGCGGGTTTAAAAGAGCAGGTCAAACTCGGTGCCGTTGCCACCGGCCCCGACGGGCTCGATGCCCCGCAAATACTCAAGCGCATACGCGATCAGGCACATAAGATCATCGAGCAGCAGTATCTGATCTTCAACAATGATCTCGTGCCCACACTGGCGACGGCAGGCGTGCATTTTCTGCGGCGCACGCAATGGAACGAGGCGCAAAGCGCTTGGGTAAAAGATTTCTTTTTGCGCGAAGTCATGCCGATCCTTACACCCATCGGTTTGGATCCCTCGCATCCGTTTCCGCGTGTGCTCAATAAAAGTTTGAACTTTGCCGTCGAACTTAACGGTAAAGATGCCTTCGGGCGCAATTCTGCCAAAGCCATCGTGCAAGCGCCGCGCGTATTGCCGCGCGCTATCCTGATGCCCCCGGAAATTTCAGGCTGTGAATACGGTTTCGTGTTCCTGTCGTCGATTTTGCATGCGCATGTCGGCGAGTTATTTTCCGGGATGGATGTGCTGGGCTGCTATCAATTCCGCGTCACGCGCAACAGCGATTTGTTCGTGGACGAAGAAGAGGTAAAAAATCTGCGCATCAGTCTGCAAGGCGAATTGCCGCAGCGTCACTTCGGTGATGCGGTGCGCCTGGAGGTTGCGGATAACTGTTCGCCGGAGATGGCCGAATTTTTGTTGCAGCAATTCGATCTTCAGCCGGATGATTTGTATCGCGTGCACGGCCCGGTCAATCTCGTGCGTTTGATGCGCATCCCGGACAAGGTGGAGCGTGACGATTTGAAGTTTCCGCCTTTTGTGCCGGGCATGCCCCCGACACTGCAAAAAAAGGGCGCGGATATGTTCAAGCTCATCCGCAAAGGCGATGTATTGCTGCATCATCCCTACCAATCCTTCCGCCCGGTGATCGATTTTATCCAGCAGGCGGCCGCCGATCCGCAAGTGGTCTCCATCAAACAAACGGTCTACCGTACCGGTGCCGACTCCGCCTTGATGGAAGCGCTCATCGCAGCGGCTCAGGGCGGCAAAGAAGTTACGGTCGTGGTGGAATTGCTGGCGCGCTTCGACGAGGAAGCGAATATCAATTGGGCGAGTCGTCTCGAACAGGCGGGAGCGCACGTCGTATATGGTGTGGTCGGCCACAAGACGCACGCCAAGATGCTGATGGTGGTACGCCGTGAAGATGGGAAGCTGCGGCGCTATGTGCATCTTGGTACCGGCAACTATCATCCGCGCACCGCGAAACTGTATACGGATTTCGGGCTGTTCACCTGCAACGAAGACGTATGCTCCGATGTGAACCAGATATTCGTACAGCTCACCGGATTGGGCAAAGCCAGCAAATTAAAACATCTGTGGCAATCCCCTTTTTCGCTGCACAGTCAGGTATTGCGCGCAATTCAGAACGAAATAAAACTGGCCAAGGCGGGCAAGAAAGCCCAGATTATCGCCAAGATGAATGCCTTGCTGGAACCCGAGATCATCATGGCGCTGTACGAAGCTTCGCGCGCCGGGGTAAAGATTGATTTGATCGTGCGCGGCGTGTGCGCATTGCGTCCGGGGGTGCCGGGACTATCCGACAACATCACCGTGCGCTCCATTATCGGGCGTTTTCTGGAGCACACGCGTATCTTTTATTTCCGCAATGACCTCGCTCACGATGTCTATCTGTCGAGCGCGGATTGGATGGATCGCAACTTCTTCCGCCGCATCGAAGCGTGCTTTCCACTGCTCGATAACAAGCTGAAGAAACGCGTGATTGAAGAGGGATTAAAAACATATCTGCAAGATAACAGTCAGGCTTGGGATATGGATGGCGACGGCGGCTGGCATTTGAAGGCGACGCGCAGCACCTCACCGAAATGCGCACAGACAATATTGCTCGAGAGTCTGGCTAGCAAGCCTATCGTTTCGGCAGAAAACTCCTAGTCTTCTGCCGTTCAGTTGTTCAAACCTTGCTGGGACGGCCGGTTTTGATCTTTTCCAAACCGGCTAAAGTTTGTTTCAACTGAGCGATGCTCAGCTTGGCCAAAACATGCAGACCCGCACGCAGCAGCTCGCTCTTTTTTACATGCAGTCCGGTCTTTAAAGTCTTTTGTTTTATCTCGGCGATGATGTCATAATCGGCTTGCGGCATCGTAAAACTATCGCGTACCACCTTTACTTTTCCTTCGGATTTTTTCTCTTTCTTGGCCTTTTTTTCGGGCTTGGCAGCGGCTGCTTTAGCCGTTGCAGGTTTGCGGGCAGCGGGTGTTTTCTTGGCTAGCGGTTTTGCGACAGCCTTCGTCGGAATATTATTTTCGGCCATGCTGATCTCCTCAATGTGGGTATGGTGAATTCAGTATATACGGT
>JBAZYW010000003.1:32139-35096 GCA_041659125.1 Gallionellaceae bacterium
AATTGTAATATTCAAGCGAGAGTGGTGATGGAATTGATATTGTGGCGACATGCGGAGGCAGTTGACGGCACACCCGATCATAACCGCGCTCTGACCAACAAAGGTTGGCAGCAAGCCGAACGCATGGCCGCATTTCTGGATTCCAGACTTCCGCCCAATACCCGTATTCTGGTCAGCCCCGCGCTTCGTGCCCAACAAACCGCCAGCACGCTCACCAAAAAATTCATCACCGAACCTGCTATCAATACCGGCGCCACTCCGCAGGAAGCACTCGATGCAGCAGGCTGGCCACGGGCGAAAGGTGCGACCTTGCTGGTCGGTCATCAACCCTGGCTGGGCGAAGTTGCCGCACTGGCCATGACGGGGGCCGCAGATTATTGGAGCATTAAAAAAGGCGCGGTTTGGTGGTTGAGTCGGCGCGAGCGCGAAGGAGATTACCAGACCATCCTGCGTCTCGTCATTGCACCTGAACAGTTGTAATTTTTCTACCGGAGGTCACCATGTTTGAATCTGCAGAGTTGGGACACAAAATAGACAAAGTCACTTACGATGCCGAAGTGCCCAAGCTGCGCGAAGCGCTGCTGGACGCACAATTCGATCTGGCGGAAAAAGCCAAATTCCCGGTCATCATTCTGGTGGGTGGTGTTGACGGTGCAGGGCGCGGCGAGACCGTGAATCTGCTCAACGAATGGATGGATCCGCGCTACGTGCAGACTCACGGCATGGGCGATCCTTCCGACGAGGAAATGGAACGCCCCATGATGTGGCGCTTCTGGCGCGCATTGCCGCCCAAAGGCAAGATCGGCGTCTTCCTCGGCTCCTGGTACACCTGGCCGATCCTGAATCGCGTGATGGGCATAACCAAGACGGCAGAACTTGATCAAAGTCTGGAACGCGCCAAACGTCTGGAAAAGATGCTGACCGACGAAGGTGCGCTGATCATCAAATTCTGGCTGCACCTCTCCAAAGAAAAACAGGAAACGCGCCTCAAACTGCTGGAGAAAAATCCCAAGACACGTTGGCGCGTCACCAAGCGCGACTGGGAGCATTACAAACTCTACGACAAGTTCCTCACCATTCATGAAAGCGTCATCCGCCATACCAGTACCGCCGAGGCGCCGTGGATCATCGTCGAAGGCGCGGACGCGCGTTATCGCAGCTTGACCATCGGCAAAGTTATCCTCGAAGGGCTGCGCAAACGCTTGGCAGAAGATGACAAGAAAAAAGTATCAATTGTGCGCGCGGCGCCATTGTTGCCCTCTATCGACAAGCTGCACATCCTCAAAGCGCTCGACCTTACCCAAAAATTGGAGAAGAAAAAATTCGCGGAAGAGTTGGAAAAATATCAGGGCAAACTGGCGTTGCTCACGCGCGATCCGAGATTCAAAAACATCACAGTGGTGGCTGTGTTCGAAGGCAATGATGCCGCCGGCAAGGGCGGCAGCATCCGCCGCATCACCAGCGCGGTCGATGCGCGCCAGTATCAGGTCGTGCCTATCGCCGCGCCGACGGAAGAAGAACGCGCACAGCCTTATCTGTGGCGTTTCTGGCGCCATGTGCCGCGCAAAGGCCGCGTTACCATTTTTGATCGTTCATGGTACGGGCGCGTGCTGGTTGAGCGCGTGGAAAAATTCTGTTCCGAAGCCGACTGGATGCGCGCCTATCATGAGATCAACGATTTCGAATCACAGCTCGAACGTTCTCGTGTGATTGTCGTCAAATTTTGGCTGACCATCAGCAAAGATGAACAGCTGCGCCGTTTCGAGGAACGCAAGAAAACGGGTTTCAAGCGCTTCAAGATTACCGACGAGGATTGGCGCAACCGTGACAAGTGGGAGGACTACGAGCAGGCCATCTGCGACATGGTCGATCGCACCAGCACCCGTCTTGCACCGTGGACCTTGGTGGAAGCCAACGACAAGAACTTCGCGCGCATCAAAGTGCTGAAGATCTTGTGTCAGCGTATCGAATCGGCGATGAAGAAAATCGAGGTAAAGTAACGGATTTTTACAGCTGGAATGATGTCAAAACGCGGGAAAGATTTCGCACTCTGTGAATGATTTTGTAGGAGCGTGCCCTGCACGCGATAGAGTCCTTTCGCGTGCACCCGCAAGGAGTACGCCGTGGTGTACGGGGCATTCGCCCCAACAACACACGCAGCAGGGCACGCTCCTACATCCAGTTTCTTTTGTTGCGGCTGGTTTAGAACTGCGCCAGCCACAATCGCAGCCGCAAGCCGAGGCCCGTGGTGTAACCGATTTCGACAAAGCGTATCTGCCCTGAAGCATCCACAATAAAACTCGCCGGTACCGCATGCACTCCCCAGGCTTGCGAGATCAGGCCATCCGTATCGTTGATCACCGGAAAACTCAGCGACTGTTCGCGCATGAATTTATCTACAGCGGCCTGATCGCCGCTTTGCATCGCTATCGTGACGGTGTTGGGAAAGTCTTTGGCCAAAGTCTCGATCGAGCTTTGTTCCGCACGGCAGACCGGGCACCAGGTCGCCCAGAAATGCACCAGCGTGGGCTGCTTACTCCATACCACGCCGGGCAATTGCGGTGCAGCCCCGGCGACAATATCGCGCTGCTGCCACATGCGCACGCCCAGCACGACCACGATGATGAGTAGCGCATTGATGGCAACGGAGCGCCATTTCTGCGCCAGCCATTTGTTGATGAATGCGCGAATAACTATTTCGCCTCGTCCACCATGCGCATGGTTTTGTCTTCCACCTCGCGCGCCACCACAGCCAAAGCGGCATCTTGCGACAAGGCCGAGAGAATCCCGGAAGGCTTAATCATGCCGATGCGCGTTTTGCCGCCTTCGGTATAAACCGAGATACGGCAGGGCAAGGCCATGTTCAAGCGCATATCGGCAGCCATCACCTTGGCCGCCTGCAACGGATTGCACACCTCAAACACGCGGCATTGATTTATAAATTCGACGCCCTTGCC
>JBAZYW010000004.1:0-12464 GCA_041659125.1 Gallionellaceae bacterium
ATTGCCTGGTTGGAATGAATGGCTTCGGAGCCGCCGCGCAGAATCGCGGCATTGCCGGATTTCAAGCACAAACCTGCGGCGTCCGCCGTCACGTTGGGGCGCGATTCGTAGATGATGCCGATGACGCCGAGCGGCACGCGCATCTTGCCGACTTGAATGCCGGAAGGCCGGTATTTCATATCGCTGATTTCGCCGATGGGGTCGGGCAAGGCTGCGATCTGGCGCAAGCCTTCGGCCATGCCGAGCACGGTTTTTCCGGTAAGCGTGAGCCGGTCCACCGATGCGGCATCCAGCCCGTTGGCCTTCGCGGCGGCAACATCTTTCGCATTGGCGGCGATGAGTGTCGCGCTGTCCAGCAGGATGGCGTCCGCGATGGCGTTCAGCGCATAGTTTTTTATGGACGTATCGGCCTGCGCCATCACGCGCGAGGCGGCGCGGGCTTGTTGCCCGACGGATTTCATGTATTGCTTGATATCTTCCATGATGATTCCAGTGTTGCGAGTAGCGCGCATTTTAGCATCCCGCTTGCGATAGAATACGCACCTTATTCAACCTCCCGTTCGCGGTGAGTGTTTTTCGTTCATCCTGCTTGGGATAGGCGAAAAATGTACTGAGCCGCAATTGACTATGTCCGACATCCTGAAAAAAATCCTTGCGGTTAAAGCGCAAGAAGTCGCCGCCGCGAAACCCGTCAAACCATTGCCGCAATTGCGTGCCGAGGCAGAACGAGCTGTGCCAGTTCGGGACTTTGTAGGTGCGATCCGCAGCAAGATCGCGGCGGGGCAGCCTGCCGTTATCGCCGAAATCAAAAAAGCCAGCCCGAGCAAAGGCGTGATCCGTGCCGACTTCCGCCCGGCGGAGATCGCGCGCAGCTATGCGCAACACGGTGCGGCATGTTTGTCGGTGTTGACCGACGAGCAGTTTTTTCAGGGCAGTGTGGAATATCTAAAGCAGGCGCGCGCGGCATGTGATCTGCCGGTGCTGCGCAAAGATTTCATGGTGGACGAATACCAAATCTATCAGGCAAGGGCGATGGGGGCGGATGCCATCCTGCTCATTGCTGCCGCGCTGACTCTCAAACAGATGCAGGCATTCGAGGCGCTGGCACACCAGCTCGGCATGGCGGTGCTGGTCGAGGTGCACGACGGTGATGAGTTGGATATTGCGCTGCAACTGACTACGCCGCTGATCGGCATCAACAACCGTAACCTGCGCACTTTTGAGGTGACGCTGCAAACAACGCTGGATCTGTTGCCGCGCATCCCGAGCGACCGTATCGTCGTTACCGAGAGCGGCATCTTTACCAATGACGATGTGAAGATGATGCGCGACCGGCAAGTGAACAGTTTCCTCGTGGGCGAGGCGTTCATGCGCGCTGACGATCCCGGCGTCGAGTTGGCTCGCGTTTTTACGCCCACCTGATTTTTCTCTATCGCGGCTTTGTTACAAAATGATGACTGCGCGTAACGTTGTTGCGCAATAGAGACGGTTGTGTGAAATTTTTGTTACAAGTCTGCTTTTGAATTTTTTAACGGCACAATGCGCCCCGAATTCTCACTCGAGGGAATTTTGATTCCGCCGGCTGCGAGTCGGTGAAACCAACATTAACGTTAAGGAGTTTATAAAGATGCAAAAGAAAATTATCGCTTTGGCTATCGCAGCAATGGTTTCCGCACCTGCGTTTGCCGACAATGCAAACATCACTTTTTATGGTTTAGCTAACGTGTCTAACGACTTTGTTGATACCGGCAGCGGTATGACTACTGCTAACGGCGCTACTGCAGTTAGCGGCACAAACAAGCGCGTTGTGTCGAGCAACGTTTCCAAGTTCGGTTTCAAAGGCTCTGAAGATTTGGGTAACGGTTTGGCTGCGGTCTGGCAAGTCGAGCAACAAGTCAATATCGACACCGGTGCGAACACCTTGGCTACCCGTAACACTTTCGCTGGTTTGAAGAGCGACAGTTTGGGTACTGTGTTGATCGGTATCCACGACACTCCTTACAAAATCTCGACTCGTGGTTTGGATGTGTTCGGCGACAATATCGCCGATAACCGTTCCTTGATGGGCAAGAAGAGCGCGGCTGGATTCGAGCTCCGTCCTACCGATGTATTGGCTTACATCAGCCCGGCATTCGCTGGCGTTACCGTAGCAGTGGCAACTGTCAACCTGACAGAAGCTAACACTACGAGCGCGCAAAAGAATTCCAACGCACTGAGCGCGGCAGCGATGTATAGCGCTGCTCCGTTCTACGCTTCGGTTGCTTATGAGTCGCATGTGTTGGACTCGGTTCTGCCAACAGTTACCTCCCCGAAAGAGTCTGCTACACGTGTGGGCTTTGGCTTCAAACCAGAAGGTTTTGAGTTGAATGTTGTGTATGAAAAAACTTCAGACAATTTGACACCAACAACAAATGCCAATCTGTACGGACACAGCGCTTACTACGTGGGCGGCAAGTACCTCATCGGCGCTGATGCAGTGAAGCTTTCTTACATCAAAGCGGACAAAACAGGCGTTGTTGCTAATAGCGATGCGACTCAAGTTGCCGTTGGTTACGACATGAGCTTGAGCAAGCGCACCACTTTGTATGCTTTGTATGCCAAGTTGACCAACGGTAAAGGCATCAATTACGCTTTTTCACAGAACTCTGGCGCGGCCAGCACTGTTTCCGGCTACGGTGCAGCTCCTACTACGCTGTCTATCGGTCTGAAGCACTCTTTCTAATGGGCTAGCGCTCTTAGAGCGTTTTCTCAAAGGAAATAAAAACGGGCACCTTCGGGTGCCCGTTTTTATTTGACAGCGTTTTTTGATTGCCGCCTCTGATGTTCTAGGGGGAGGTGCAAATGAGTGGAGCGGGAAAATCTATGCCCGCGCTGATGTGATATGTAATTGCACACTCAAGGCAGAATTTGTACCCATGTTGCAAATAAACAACAATACATGAAGTTATTGTTACAAGCGCGGACGCGCAAGATCCTTTTGCGGCAGAATCCCGCCAATCCTATGTTTGACGGGTTTTTAATAGTGGGTCTGGCGGTGTTTAAGGTATTTATTATTAAGATGCTGTAAGTATGTCGTAAGGTGTTGCCAGTAGGTTTGTCACTGAGTCGGGTGGGAGTGCTTGGATGGCCGTCTTTAGCTTTTAGGATTTAAAAATATATTTAATTCATTGAGGAGTTTAACTATGCAAAAGAAAATTATCACGTTGGCTGTTGTTGCAGCTTTTTCCACTCCGGCGTTTGCCGATGTGACCCCGTACGGCATCATTGATGCAACTATGATCAATGTTTCCGCATCGCACCAAAAGAGCGATTTTCTGGCATATTCCGGCGGAGCGTCCGCTTCCCGTATCGGTGCGAAAATCACAGAGGATTTGGGTGATGGTTTGACGGCTGTCGGTGTGCTGGAATACGGTCTGGATACGGAGATCAGCTCTGGCCTTAGCGCAGCAACCGCTCGTCAGCAAATGCTGGCCTTGGCGGGTAGCTTCGGTACGGTTGCAACCGGCTACCTGCAAACCGCAGGCTACGATTTCGCCGGCAAGTTCGACCCGCTCACTGGTTCTTCAGCGTCCCCAATTCAGAGCATTACCAAGGGCGGTGGATTCTTGATCGGTGCTTCTACTGTTGCCGCCCGTGCGCAACGCGCTTTGGCCTATATTTCTCCTGATTTGGGCGGACTGACGCTTGCCGTGAACTACGCGACAGATATTCGTGCCACAGGTAGCTTGGGCAATTTGACGCTTGCCGATACGGCCGCCAACCAAAAGGTTTCCGCAACGCTGGCTTCCGCCACTTACGTGGCTGGCTCGCTCACTGTTGGCGTAGCGTATGCCGGCACCAGCAATCCAGTAGGCACGAACGATGTGAAAGAATATGCGGGCGGCGGTTCCTATGATCTTGGCGTTGCCAAAGTGATGGGTTCTTATCAAAGCAGTACCAAGAACTCGGTGACTAATTCTGCATACTCTTTGTCTGGGGTGATGCCGGTCGGTACGAATGCCGTGGCGCTAAGCTATGCAAAGAACTCCATGAAAACCGCAAATACCAATGGCAGTGGATATACCTTGGGCTATCTGCATACTTTGTCCAAGACAACGACAGCTTATGCAGCCTATTCTTCATCGACCAACGATTCCGGTACCAATGCTTATAGCGTGGCCAACAACGCTTTGGCGGGCGGTACATGGGCAAATGGTGGCAGTTCCAGTCTGGTGGCAGTGGGTCTGCGCAAGAAGTTCTGATAGCTTGTTGTAATCCGGGTTTTTCAGTATGAACAGAACGGGCATCTTCGGATGCCCGTTTTTATTTGACAGTGCTCGGGCGATTGCCTACATTCGCGCTCATACAAAAACTGCCGAGGTATTTTATGCTGAATCTGGATGGATTGATTGTCGAATTTGATAAAGGATTGCGTACGCTGCTGTCCAAAGCGCCGACTGCGCGGCCCTATCCCGATGCGCAGTTGGAAGAGGCGCCGATGGACGAGGCGGAAAAAAAGCACGCAGCAGCGCTGATGCGCATCAACCATACGGGCGAAATATGCGCTCAGGCTTTGTATCAGGGGCAGGCGCTCACTGCGCGCGATCCTTTGGTACAAGAGAAATTAAAGCATGCTGCATGGGAAGAAACCGAGCATCTGGCGTGGACATCGAAGCGTGTCGATGAACTGGGCAGTCATCTGAGTGTGTTGAATCCGCTTTGGTATTCGGGTTCGCTGGCGCTCGGGGCGGTGGCCGGTTTGCTGGGCGATAAATGGAATCTGGGCTTTCTGGCGGAGACGGAGCGACAGGTCGGCGCGCATTTACAAAGCCATCTCGACAGCCTCCCTGCGCAAGATGCCAAAAGCCGCGCCGTGGTGCAGCAGATGTATGTGGATGAAGTCAGCCATGCAGATATGGCGATTGAGCTCGGCGGTGCGGAATTACCGTTGCCGGTGAAGCTGGCGATGCGCGGAATGTCGGTAGTGATGACGAAGACGGTGTACTGGGTGTAGGGCAGTTTTTTGTAGGAGCGGTTACCGGCGGGTAATCTTAGTTCAATTTTCCCATTTCAGTTTCGATCCAATCCTCCACCTGACGGTTGATCTCGTCTGCTTTGAGCCCCTTCGGGTCGATCGGCTTACCGATGCTCATGATGACGGTGCCGGGATACTTGAGGAAGGATTGGCGCCCCCAGAATTTCCCGGCATTGTGTGCCACAGGAACGACCAGAGCGCCGCTGGACTCGCCCAGCATTGCGCCGCCGATTTTGTATTTGCCGCGCTTGCCATAAGGCATGCGCGTGCCCTCGGGGAATACGACCACGCAAAAGCCGGCAGCGAGGCGTTGCTTGCCCTGTTCCAGTAGTTGCTTCATCGCCTCTTTGCCTTTGCTGCGATTGATCGCGATGGGGCTGGTGAGCGCCAAGCCCCATCCGAAAAATGGCAGGAACAGTAACTCGCGTTTGAGCACCCAGACCTGCGGCGGGAATACGGTCTGCAACGCGAAAGTCTCCCATGCCGATTGATGTTTGCTCAGCACGATGCAGGGTTCCTGCGGGATGTTTTCGGCGCCGCGCACCTCTATGCGGATATCGCATACCACACGCAACAGCCACATCATGCTGTAGGCCAGACCGGAAATGATGCGATAACGCGTGAGCGGAGTGAACGGAAAAGTGAACAGCGAAAACGTCGCGTAGATCGGCGTCCAGATCAGTTGCAGCAGCAGAAATATCAGTGAGCGGACGAAGACCATATCAGGAAAGAATGTGGGTTACGGCGCTAGCTAGATCGGGGAAGGTCAGCGTACCCTCGGGCAGGCCGCCTTTGGCCTGAGTCTTCGTGCCCTTGCCGGTGAGTACGAGGAATGGCTGCGCACCCAGGCGTGCGGCAGCTTCCAGATCGCGCAAGGAATCGCCCACGGCGGGAACCCCTTGCAGTTCGATGTTGTAGCGTTCAGCGATCTCTTCGATCATGCCGCTCTTGGGTTTGCGGCAGTGGCAATTCGCTTCGGAAGTGTGCGGGCAAAAGAACACCGCGTCGATGCGTCCGCCCAGCAAGGCGCAGGCTTTGTGCATCTTGTCGTGAATGGCATTCAGCGTGGACATGTCGAACAGGCCGCGACCGATGCCGGACTGGTTGGTGGCGACCACCACGCGATAACCCGCCTGACACAGGCGCGCGATGGCTTCCAGGCTGCCCGGAATGGGTTTCCATTCTTCCGGATTTTTGATGAACTGATCGGAGTCGAAATTGATGACACCGTCGCGGTCTAGGATGATGAGTTTCATGCGGCCAACTTGGAAATGTCTGCGACTTGGTTCATCAGTCCGCCCAGTTGCTGCAACAGAGCGGCGCGGTTCATGCGCACGGTTTTATCTTCCGCCATGACCATTACCTGATCGAAGAAATCGTCGATGAACGGTTTGAGCGTTACCAACGCTTTCAGATTCTGGCCGTATTCGCCGCGATCAAAATAGCTTTGCGCGAACGGGGTGATGTCTAGCATGGCCGCATACAGATTGCGTTCGGCTTCGTCGGTCATCAGCTTGGTGTCGATTTTCACATTGCTCATCGCCGCTCCCAGCTCTTCCTGGTTTTTGCGGATGATATTTTGCACGCGCTTGTTGGCGGCAGCGAGATCCTTGGCTGCTGCCAGTGTTGCGAAAGTCCGCACGCCGAGCAAGCGCGGCAGGGCTTCATGCAAACGGCCGCCCACCGTGTAGAGCACGGCTTCGATATGCGATGGTTCAAAATGACGGTCGCGCAAATAACCGCGCAACCTTTCCAGCATGAAACCTTCCACATCTTTTGCCACGGTGGGGCTCAGCATGCCTGCCGGGAAGTTTTCTGCCGCGATTTTAAGCAGCAGCGGCAAAGGCAGGTCGAGCGGCGTTTCAATCAGGATGCGCAACACGCCGAGCGCATGGCGACGCAAACCGAACGGGTCTTTGTCGCCGGTCGGGATTTGCCCGATGCCGTAGATGCCCAGTAAGGTTTCCAGCTTGTCGGCCAAGGCCACGGCACAGGCGAGCTTGCTTTGCGGCAAACTGTCTCCGGCAAAACGCGGGTGGTAATGCGCTTCGATCGCTTCCGCCACCTCCGCAGTTTCACCGTCGTGCAGCGCATAGTAGTGGCCCATCACGCCTTGCAGTTCGGGGAATTCGCCGACCATGTCGGTGATTAAATCGGCCTTGCATAGACGCGCGGCCAGTTCCGCATCCCCTTTGTCCGCACCGAGCAGATGGGCGATGCTGCCGGCGAGCGTGGTGATACGCTCCACGCGTTGCAATTGCGAACCCAACTTGTTGTGGTACACCACGTTGGCCAATTTCTCGACACGCGATTCCAGTTTTTGCTTGCGATCCTGATTGTAGAAAAAGCGCGCGTCGGCCAAACGCGGGCGCACCACGCGCTGGTTGCCTTCGATGATGTGATGCGGATCGCTCACCTGCATATTGGAGACGATAAGGAATTTGTTCAGCAGCTTGCCGTTGCTGTCCAGCAGCGGGAAATATTTCTGGTTTTGCTGCATGGTGAGGATCAGACACTCTTGCGGCACTTCCAGATATTCCGGCTCGAATTCGCCGATATAAACTTCCGGCCATTCCACCAGCGCAGTCACTTCGTCCAGTAGTGTGCTCAACACGCTGCGGTCTTCATTGGACAGGCTGAGCAATTTTTTCAAATCGAAATTCGCATGCCCCACCCAGATCGCTTTGAGCGATTCGGCGTGTTTGTCCAGTTTCACCGCGATCATTTCGCGGCGCTTGGCGATGCTCGCAATCACCAGTCCTTCGTTTTCCAGTTCAGACTCATAGCTGTCGGCATGATCGATAGTGATGGGCTCGCTGACAAGGAAGCGGTGTCCGCTGGTGACATTGCCGCTTTGCAAACCGAACGCCTCGACCAACACGACGCGGCTACCGTGCAGCACGGTCAACGCATGCACCGGGCGCACGAACTGGTGATCGGAATCGCCCCAGCGCATGAGTTTCGGAATAGGGAGCTTCTTGAGTGCTTGCACGACGATGTCGCTCAGGCAGTCATCCAGCGACTTGCCTTTCTGCTCGATCTTGGCGGCAAAGTATTCCGCCTTGCCGTCGCTTATGCGTACCAATTGTTCAAAGGTCACGCTGGCAGAGCGCATGAAACCTTCCAGCGCTTTGGAGGGTTTGCCTTCGGCATCCAGTCCGGCAGTCACCGCCGGGCCTTTGCGTTCGATCACGCGATCCGCCTGCAATGAGGCGACATGGGTGATAGTCAGCGCTAAACGGCGCGGTGTCGCATAAGGTATGCACTCGCTGTCTTCTCCCGCCAGTGCTTGCTCTTTCAACGCGGCGAACACTTCAGCGGCAAACGTGACGGAAAGTTTTTCCAGCGCTTTGGGTGGCAGCTCTTCAGTGAGCAGTTCGATCAATAGGGTTTGTTTCATCATTTTGCTCCCCCGTTCTTGAGCATCGGGAAGCCCAGTTTTTCTCTCGAATCGTAATACGCTTGCGCCACGGCGCGCGACAGGGTGCGCACGCGGCCGATGTAGGCGGCGCGTTCGGTTACCGAGATCGCACCGCGCGCATCCAGCAGATTGAAACAATGTGAGCACTTCATCACCATCTCGAATCCGGGCAAGACCAGACCGGTTTCGATCAGGCGTTTGGCTTCGCTCTCGTATTCGTTGAAGTGGCGGAATTGCATCTCGATGTTGGAATGCTCGAAATTGTATTTCGATTGTTCCACTTCGTTTTGGTGGTATACATCGCCGTAAGTCACCACGGTGTCGCCGTTCTTGGCCCACACCAGATCGTAGACATTTTCCACGCCTTGCAGATACATCGCCAGACGCTCAAGCCCGTAAGTGATTTCGCCCAGCACCGGTTTGCATACCAGCGAACCGACTTCCTGAAAGTAGGTGAACTGGGTGACTTCCATGCCGTCCAGCCACACCTCCCAACCCAAGCCCCATGCGCCCAGAGTGGGGGACTCCCAATCGTCTTCGACGAAACGGATATCGTGTTCGCGCGTGTTGATGCCCAAAGCGCGCAGGCTGTCTAGATACAGTTCTTGAATGTTATCGGGCGAAGGTTTTAATGCCACCTGGAATTGGTAGTAATGCTGCAAACGATTGGGGTTCTCGCCGTAGCGCCCGTCCTTGGGGCGGCGCGAAGGCTGCACATAAGCGGCACGCCAATGTTCCGGGCCGATGGCGCGCAAGAAGGTTGCCGTGTGAAAAGTACCGGCCCCCATCTCAATGTCGTAGGGTTGCAACAGGGCGCAGCCCTGCTTGTCCCAGAAATTTTGTAGCGTCAGGATGACTTGCTGAAAAGTGAGCATGTACTAAAAACCTGCATAATTTGCGAAGGTGCGCATTTTACGGGTTTTCGGGGTGTAACGTCACCCCGGAACCGTCACTATCAGAAAAAAGATTCGTCTTGGCTAACCGAAAAACTCTTTGACTTTGCCCATCCATGATTTGGCACGCGGACTGTGGCGATCGCTGTCTTGCTGGCTGATCGACTCGAATTCGCGCAGCAGTTCTTTTTGACGTTCCGTTAGATTGGACGGCGTCTCCACTACGACATGGCAATTCAAGTCACCGTGCGAGTTGGTGCGCATGCCTTTGATGCCCTTGCCGCGCAGGCGGAATATCTTTCCGCTCTGTGTTTCGGCGGGAATTTTGATGCTCGCCTTGCCGTCCAGCGTGGGGATTTCGATTTCGCCGCCTAGTGCCGCCGTGCTGAAGCTGATCGGCATCTCGCAATGCAGATCGTCGCCTTCGCGCTGGAACACGCTGTGCGGACGGATGTGGATTTCCACATACAGATCGCCGCTAGGTGCACCGTGGCTGCCCGCTTCGCCGTGGCCGCTGTGGCGCAAACGCATACCGGTGTCGATGCCGGCAGGAATCTTGATTTCCAGTGTTTTGTGTTTTTTGACTTTACCCGCGCCGTGGCATGAGGTGCAGGGCGAGCTGATCTGTTTGCCGCTACCGTGACAGCGCGGGCAAGTTTGCTGAATGGAGAAGAAGCCCTGCTGCATGCGCACTTGTCCGTGACCGGCGCAGGTCTGGCAGGTGGTCGCAGTGGTACCCGGTTTGGCACCGGTACCTTTGCAGGTTTCGCATTCATCCATAGTGGGGATGCGGATCTGTTTTTGTGCGCCGCGTGCCGCTTCTTCCAGCGTGATCTCCAAGTTGTAGCGCAAGTCGGAGCCGCGATGCGGGCTATTGCGGCCATTGCCACCACGGGCGCCGCCGAAAATATCGCCGAAGATATCGCCGAAATCAAAACCGCCCGCACCGCCGCCCGCGCCGAACGGACTGCCGCCGCCCATGCCGCCGGACTCGAATGCCGCGTGTCCATACTGGTCGTAAGCCGCGCGCTTTTGTCCGTCGCTCAGTGTTTCGTAAGCCTCTTTCGCTTCTTTGAAATGCTCCTCCGCTTTCGGATTGTCCGGATTGCGGTCAGGATGATGCTTCATCGCCAATTTGCGATAAGCCTTTTTGATCTCTTCCTCGGACGCATCTTTGTTAATACCGAGGACTTCGTAGTAATCTTTTTTGCTCATAGTCGTTAGTAGTTCGTCGCTAGTCGTTAGTTGAAAAGCGAGCTAGTCGCAATAAATTAGTCGCTAGTCATTAGCCGGAAAGCAAACCTTGCGAGGTTAACTACCGACTAACGTCTAGCGACTAACGACTGGTTTTTACTTCTTGTCTTTTACTTCCGTGAACTCGGCATCCACCACGTTATCGTCATGCGGAGCAGCACCTGCGGACTGTTGCGCGCCGCCTTCAGCGCCAGCGGCTTGCGCATTGGCTTGTTCGGCAGCGTACATCTTTTCGCCCAGCTTCTGCGCCGCTGTTGCCAGCGCTTCGGATTTGGCAGTGATGGCGTCTTTGTCATTCTCCTTCACTACTTCTTCCGCTTCCTTCAATGCAGCCTCGATAGCGGCTTTCTCTTCAGCACTCAGTTGCTCGCCGTATTCTTTCATCGACTTGTTGGTGGAGTGGATCAGCGCGTCCAATTGGTTGCGAGCGGTGACCAATTCAATCGCCTTCTTGTCTTCGTCTGCATGTGATTCCGCATCGTCTACCATGCGTTGGATTTCAGCCTCGGACAAACCGGAACTGGCTTGGATCTTGATCTTGTTCTCTTTGCCGGTGGCTTTGTCCTTCGCGCTAACATGCAAGATACCGTTCGCGTCGATGTCGAAAGTCACTTCGATTTGCGGCATGCCGCGTGGAGAAGGAGGAATGTCGGACAGATTGAACTGGCCCAGACTCTTGTTGCCGGAAGCCACTTCGCGCTCGCCTTGCAGCACGTGGATGGTCACCGCGTTCTGGTTGTCTTCGGCAGTCGAGAACACTTGCGATGCCTTGGTAGGGATCGTGGTGTTCTTCTTGATGAGCTTGGTCATCACGCTGCCCATGGTTTCGATACCCAGAGACAACGGAGTCACGTCCAGCAGCAGCACGTCTTTCACTTCGCCTTGCAACACGCCGCCTTGGATCGAAGCGCCTACCGCCACGGCTTCGTCCGGGTTCACGTCCTTGCGCGGCTCTTTGCCGAAGAACTCTTTAACCTTCTCCTGCACCTTGGGCATACGTGTTTGACCACCCACTAGAATCACGTCAGCGATGTCGGAAGCGGAAACGCCCGCGTCCTTCATGGCGATCTTGCACGGCTCGATGGTGCGCGCGATCAGGTCTTCCACGATGCTTTCCAATTTCGCGCGGGTGATCTTCACGGCCAAGTGTTTCGGGCCGGTCGCGTCAGCGGTGATGTAAGGCAGATTCACTTCGGTCTGCTGTGCAGAAGACAATTCGATCTTGGCTTTTTCTGCCGCGTCTTTCAGGCGTTGCAGTGCCAGCATGTCCTTCTTCAGGTCGATGCCACTTTCTTTCTTGAACTCTTCCACCAGATGCTCGATCACGCGCATGTCGAAGTCTTCGCCGCCCAAGAATGTGTCGCCGTTGGTGGAGAGCACCTCGAACTGGTGTTCGCCGTCGATTTCGGAAATGTCGATGATGGAGATGTCGAACGTACCGCCGCCCAAGTCATACACCGCGATCTTGCGGTCGCCTTCCTGCTTGTCCATACCGAACGCCAATGCCGCAGCAGTCGGCTCGTTGATGATGCGTTTCACATCCAGTCCGGCGATGCGGCCAGCGTCTTTGGTCGCCTGGCGTTGGCTGTCGTTGAAGTAAGCGGGAACGGTGATGACGGCCTCGGTGACTTCTTCACCCAGATAGTCTTCGGCGGTCTTCTTCATTTTGATCAGCACCTGCGCGGAAATTTCCGGTGCGGAAATATCCTTGTCGCGCACCTTGATCCATGCGTCGCCGTTCTTGGCTTTAACGATGGAGTAAGGAACCATGCCGATGTCCTTCTGCACCATCGGCTCTTCAAAGCGGCGGCCGATCAGGCGCTTTACGCCGTATAGCGTATTCTTCGGGTTAGTCACGGCCTGACGCTTGGCGGCAGCGCCG
>JBAZYW010000004.1:12474-13673 GCA_041659125.1 Gallionellaceae bacterium
CGACCAGCACTTCGCCGTCTTCCATGTAAGCGATGATGGATGGCGTAGTGCGAGCGCCTTCGGCGTTCTCGATCACTTTAGGCTTGCCGTTTTCCATAACGGATACGCAAGAATTGGTCGTACCCAAGTCAATACCGATAATCTTTCCCATGATGCTTTCCTTTCAGTTGAATGCTTTTAGATTGAATGCTTTTACTGCCACGCAGCCCAACATTAGGGCGGCGCTGGGTATTTCAAGTGATTCAACAACGTTATTTGTAGGAGCGTGCCTTGCACGCGAATAATTTGATGATCGCGTGCAAGGCACGTTCCTACTTAAGCCAGCTTTATTCCTTGGCTTTCGCCACCATCACCAACGCCGGACGCAATACGCGCTCGTTCAACGTGTAACCGCGCTGCATCACCGTCACCACCGTGTTGGCGTCCTGCTCGCTATCAATCATGCCGATGGCCTGATGCTTGTGCGCGTCGAATTTCTCGCCGACAGGATTAACTTCCTTGATGTGGAATTTTTCGAACACGCTGGAAAGCTGCTTCAGCGTCAGTTCCATGCCGCTCTTGAAGCTTTCCACGCTGGCGGTTTCCACGGCCAGACCGGCTTGCAGACTATCCATCACCGCTAACATTTCATTAGAGAAACGCTCCACGGCAAATTTTTGTGCCTTGCTGATGTCCTCCTGCGCGCGGCGGCGGATGTTCTCGCCTTCGGCCTTGGCGCGCAGCCATGCGTCGTGGTGTTCCTGCGCGTTCAGCTCGGCTTGCTTGAGCATTTCTTCCATGCTGGGCATCACTTCCGGTGCGGCGTGCTCGGCAGCATTGTCCGGTTGCTGCTCGTTTTGTGCGGTGTTTTCAGCGTGTTTCATATATCTCTCCAATCTTCGATTTTCAGCAAATGGGGGTGGAAGTGCGCATTTCAAGGGCTTAAGTAAAAATATTTTTACGCATGAGATAATGCCCGCTGTTCGCAAACCGTCTTGTCATGTCCACCACCAAGAACTATCACTGGCGCATTGCCGGTTTCTATTTTTTCTATTTCTCCTTCGTGGGGATGTTTTCGCCCTATTGGAGCTTGTACCTGCAATCCATCCACTTCGATGCCATCGAGATTTCCGTCCTGCTGTCGATCCAGCCGGTGATGCGCATGCTGGCGCCCGGCCTGTGGGGCTGGCTGGCGGATCACACAGGCAAGCGTTTGCTGG
>JBAZYW010000004.1:13683-20199 GCA_041659125.1 Gallionellaceae bacterium
TGCGCTGCGCTGACTTATATGGGTGTGTTTTTTACTGCCGAATTTTATCCGCTGTTGTTTGTAATCGCGCTGATGGGCTTTTTCTGGAGCGCGTCCATGCCCTTGGTGGAGGCCACCACACTCACGTATCTGGGCAAAAACTCCGCCCATTACGGGCGCATTCGCTCTTGGGGTTCGGTCGGGTTTATCGTGTCGGTGCTCGGGCTGGGTTACGCTTTTGACTACATCGCTATTGCCTGGCTGCTATGGGCGGGAGCAGCGATCAAGCTGGGCATCTTGTTTTTTTCGCGGCAGATTCCGCCGACCGAAATCGTGGCGCATCACACTGACAGCCAGCCCATCATGCGTCTGGTGATGCAGCCGCAGGTGCTGGCTTTGTTCGGCGCATGCTTCCTCATGGCCGTGGCGCACGGGCCGTATTACACGTTTTATTCCATCTATCTGGTCGAGCACGGCTATGCCAAAAGTGCGGTGGGCTGGCTGTGGGCGCTGGGCGTGATCTGCGAGATCGCGGTGTTCTTCGCCATGCCGTGGTTGCTGCGCCGGTTCAGCTTGCCGCAAATTTTGATGGTGAGCTTCGCCAGTGCTGTGCTGCGCTTCCTGATTATCGGCTGGTGCGCGGATTCGCTGGCGCTGATGCTGTTCGCGCAAGTGTTGCATGCCGCCACCTTTGGCGCTTTCCACGCGGCAGCGGTCGCGCTGGTACATCACTACTTTCAAGGACGGCATCAATCTAAAGGACAGGCGCTGTTCGGCAGCGTTACCTACGGCGCGGGCGGCATGCTGGGCGGCTTGGCCAGCGGCCCGGTCTGGCAGCATTGGGGCGCGAGCGTGCTGTATTCGATGAGCGCGGCAGCGGCATTGCTGGGCTTGCTGATAATGCTGTGGCGGCTGCGCAGGTTGGACTAATACGAGAAAATGCTAAACTTCAAACCCCTTCAATTTGATTGATGCCATGAGCCAAGTCTTTCTCTATGACACCACCCTGCGCGACGGCACGCAACGCGAAGATATATCGCTGTCGGTGGATGACAAGCTGGTCATCGCCAAGCGGCTGGCCGATTTCGGCTTTCACTATATCGAAGGCGGCTGGCCCGGCTCCAACCCCAAAGACGCGGAATTTTTTGCGCGCGCCGCCAAGCTCAATTTAGGCTCGACCAAGCTCGCGGCTTTCGGGCGCACCCGGCAAAAGCATTTGCAATGCGAGCAGGATGCCAATTTGCAGGCGCTGCTGGATGCGGCGACGCCGGTGGTGACGATGGTGGGAAAGAGTTCGGAATACCACGTCAAGGTGGTGGTCTCCGCCACGCTGGAAGAAAACCTTGCGATGATCCGCGACAGCGTGAGTTATATGAAAGCGCAAGGGCGCGAGGTGATGTTCGATGCGGAGCATTTTTTCGACGCGTTTATCACCAATCGCGACTACGCCATGGCGAGTTTGCGCGCTGCCGCAGATGCGGGCGCGGACTGGCTGGTGTTGTGCGAGACCAATGGCGGCAAGCTGCCTTGGGAGGTGGAAGAAATCGTGCGCGAAGTACGTCAGCACATCAAGACGCCGCTGGGCGTGCATTGTCACAATGACAGCGGCTGCGGTGTGGCGAATTCGTTGGCTGCGGTGCGTGGTGGCTGCACTCAGGTGCAGGGCACGATCAACGGCTACGGCGAGCGCGTGGGCAATGCCAACCTGACCACCATTATTCCCAATCTTCAGCTCAAGATGAATAAGCCGGTGGTGACGCCGGAACAGTTGCGCGAACTGACTTCGCTCGCGCACTACGTGGCGGAAGTGGTCAACCTCAAACACTATAACCACGCGCCCTATATCGGCCATAGTGCCTTTGCCCATAAGGGCGGAATTCATGTGGCGGCGGTTCTCAAGGCCAGCGATACCTATCAGCATATCGCCCCGGCGCTGGTGGGCAACGAGATGCGTTCGGTGGTTTCGGAGCTGTCCGGGCGCGGCAACTTGCAGTTCCATGCCAAGGCGCTGGGGCTTAATCTGAATAACGAAGATGCGCAGCATGTTCTTAACCACATCAAGCATCTGGAGCATGAAGGTTTTACCTTCGAGGCAGCGGAAGCCAGCGTGGAATTGATGCTGCATCGCCTGCGTTCCAGCTACGTGAAGCCGTTTGAGCTGGTCGATTATTTCGTTATCACCGAGCGTCGCCAGAATCGAGGCTTGCTGTCTGAGGCGACGGTGAAGGTGAAGGTGAAAGGCGAGGTGAAGTTCGTGGCTGCAGAGGGTAACGGCCCGGTCAACGCCTTATCCACCGCCCTGCGTAGCGCGCTTTCCGCCGCTTATCCCGTGCTGAAGACGGTGCGCCTGATCGACTACAAAGTACGCATATTGGATAGCGGAAACGGCACTTCCGCGCTGATACGCGTGCTGATCACCTTTCAGGGCGGCGGCCACGTTTGGACGACCGTCGGCGCGAGCACCAATATCATCGATGCCAGCTGGCATGCGCTCTCGGACAGTCTGGAATATGCACTGGTGAAGTTGGGTAGTACCCCGGCTGCGGCGAGTTGAACCTTGGCGAACAGCCTATGGGCTGTGGCATAATCGCCAGCCCCGCAAGGTAGAAAAAATAATGGACCCTCAAACTCTTTACGACAAACTTTGGAACAGTCATCTGGTTCGCACCGAGCCGGACGGGACTGCATTGATCTATATCGACCGTCACTTGGTGCATGAAGTGACCAGCCCGCAAGCCTTTGAAGGCTTGAAGCTGGCGCAGCGCAAACCATGGCGCACGGATTCCATACTGGCGGTGCCGGATCACAACGTGCCGACCACCAAGCGCAGCGGCGGCATCTCCGATCCTATCGCGCGTCTGCAAGTGGAGACGCTGGATGCGAACTGCGCTACGTTCGGCATCACCGAATTCAAGATGAACGACATCCGTCAGGGTGTGGTGCATGTGATGGGGCCGGAACAGGGCGCGACTTTGCCGGGCATGACGGTGGTGTGCGGCGACTCGCACACCAGCACGCACGGCGCATTCGGCGCATTGGCGCACGGCATCGGCACCTCCGAGGTCGAGCATGTGATGGCGACGCAGTGTCTGGTCGCCAAGAAATCCAAGGCGATGCTGGTGCAGGTCAATGGCACGTTGCATAAAGGTGTGACGGCAAAGGACATTGCGCTGGCGGTGATCGGCAAGATCGGCACTGCGGGCGGCACGGGCTATGCCATCGAGTTCGCGGGCAGCACAATTCGCGCTTTGAGCATGGAAGGCCGCATGACCTTGTGCAATATGGCGATTGAGGCGGGCGCGCGCGCGGGTATGGTGGCGGTGGATGAAACCACGATTGCCTATTGCAAAGGCCGTCCATTCGCGCCGCAGGGTACGCAATGGGATAGGGCGGTCGCTTACTGGCGCACATTGCATAGCGACGAGGATGCAATGTTTCATGCGATGGTCGAATTGGATGCAGCCAAGATCAAGCCGCAAGTGACTTGGGGAACCTCGCCGGAGATGGTGTTGGCGGTGGACGGGCGCGTGCCCGATCCTGCCAATATCGGCGATGAGGTGAGGCGTGCCGACACCGAGCGTGCTTTGCAATACATGGGATTGACGGCCAATACGCCCATCACCGAGATCAAGGTCGACAAGGTGTTCATCGGCTCCTGCACCAACGGGCGTATCGAAGACATGCGCGCTGCGGCAGCGGTCGCCAAAGGCAAAAAAGTCGCGCCGAACGTGAAGTTGGCGATGGTGGTGCCGGGTTCCGGTCTGGTTAAGGCGCAAGCGGAACAAGAAGGCCTGGACAAGATTTTTATCGACGCAGGTTTCGAGTGGCGCGATCCCGGCTGTTCGATGTGTCTGGCGATGAACGAGGATCGGCTGGCGCCGGGTGAGCGTTGCGCGTCTACATCCAACCGCAACTTCGAGGGGCGGCAGGGGCAGGGCGGACGCACGCATCTGGTCAGTCCCGAAATGGCTGCGGCTGCGGCGATTGCGGGGCATTTCGTGGATGTCAGCAAGATTTAGTTTATGAAGATGCACGCGATTTTGTTGATGGCGGTTTTCGTGCTGGCTGGCTGCAATACCGTTGACGCAATGAAGAATAATGCATCGAGAGCGCGCGTGGCGGACGGCGTGAAGAAAGATGCCAAGGCGACAGGCGATGCCGTCGAACGCGGCGCGCATGAGGTAGGTAGTGCGGTCGGTAAGGCGCTCAAGCACGGCGGTGAGAAACTGGAAGATGCTTCCAAATAATGGAAAAAAATGATGCAAAAATTTAAGCAACTCGATGGTTTGGTCGTGCCGTTGGATAGAGCCAACGTGGATACCGATGCGATCATTCCCAAGCAATTTTTGAAATCGATCAACCGTTCCGGTTTCGGCCCGAACGCATTCGATGAATGGCGCTATCTCGACCACGGTGAGCCGGGCATGGACAACAGCAAGCGCCCGCTCAACAAGGATTTCGTGCTGAACCAGCCGCGCTACCAGGGCGCGCAGATTTTGCTGGCGCGCGAAAATTTCGGTTGCGGCTCGTCGCGCGAGCATGCGCCTTGGGCGCTGGAGGATTTCGGCTTCCGCGTGATTATTGCGCCCAGCTTCGCCGATATTTTCTTTAACAATTGCTTCAAGAACGGCGTGTTGCCGATCAAGCTGGATGCGGCCAAGGTGGATGCGCTGTTCAAGGCGGTGGAAGCCAACGCGGGTTACAAGCTCAAGGTTGATCTGGAGCAGCAGAGCATCACCGCGCCGGATGGTGCGGTGTACAAGTTCGAAGTGGACGCGCATCGCAAGCATTGTTTGCTGAACGGATTGGACGACATCGGCCTGACTTTGCAGCATGTGGATGACATCAAAACATTTGAAGCGAAACATCGTGCGGCGCAGCCGTGGTTGTTTGCGTAATTTTTTTAATTTGACTGGAATAAAGAGATGAAGATCGCAGTTTTGCCGGGTGACGGCATCGGGCCGGAAATCGTCGCGCAAGCGGTGAAGGTGTTAGACGTGTTGCGTGGCGACGGCTTGAAGATCGAGCTGGAATACGCGCACATCGGCGGCGCAGGTTATGACGCGGCGGGCGATCCGTTTCCGGCTGCGACAGAAAAGCTGGCGCTCGCCTCTGATGCGGTGCTGCTAGGCGCGGTAGGCGGTTATCAATACGACACGTTGCCGCGTCCGATGCGTCCCGAGCAGGGCCTGCTGCGCATCCGCAAGGGTTTGGGCTTGTTCGCTAATCTGCGTCCGGCGATGGTATATCCCGAGCTGGTGAACGCTTCGACTTTGCGTTCGGACATCGTGTCCGGTCTGGATATTATGATCCTGCGCGAACTGACGGGAGACATCTACTTTGGTCAGCCGCGCGGTATCCGGGTGCTGGACGACGGCGAGCGTCAGGGCTTCGATACCATGCATTACAACGAGTCGGAAGTGCGCCGCGTGGCGCATGTCGGTTTCCAGATCGCGATGAGGCGCAACAAAAAACTGTGCTCGGTGGACAAGGCCAACGTGCTCGACACCAGCATGTTCTGGCGCGAGATCGTGACGGATGTGGCGCAGGCATACCCGGAAGTTGCGCTATCGCACATGTATGTGGACAACGCGGCGATGCAGTTGGTGCGCGCACCCAAGCAGTTCGACGTGATCCTGACCGGCAACATTTTCGGCGACATTCTTTCCGATGAAGCATCGATGCTGACAGGTTCCATCGGCATGTTGCCATCCGCATCTCTGGATTCGAATAACAAGGGGCTGTATGAGCCTTGCCACGGTTCCGCACCGGACATCGCCGGTAAGGACATCGCCAATCCGCTGGCGACGATTCTGTCGGTGGCGATGATGATGCAATACACCTTCGAGCGTGCCGACATCGCGCAGCGTATCGAAGCGGCGGTGCGCAAGGTGTTGCAGCAAGGGCTGCGCACCGGCGACATCTACGAAGAAGGCAAACAAAAAATCGGCTGTGCAGCGATGGGCGACGCGGTAGTCGCGGCGCTATAAATTTGAATGATTGGAAATTGAGATGAAGGTAGGGTTGATCGGTTGGCGCGGTATGGTGGGTTCGGTGCTCATGCAGCGCATGCGTGAAGAGAAAGATTTCGATCTGATCGACGCGGTGTTCTTCACCACTTCCAATGTCGGCGGCGTAGCGCCGATCGAAGGACGCGGCGTGCCGTTAAAAGACGCGCACGACCTGAATGCACTGAAGGCGATGGATGCCATCATCTCCTGTCAGGGCGGCGATTACACCACCGAGATATTCCCCAAGCTGCGCGCAGCGGGTTGGCAGGGTTATTGGATCGACGCGGCTTCCACGCTGCGCATGGAAGATGATGCGGTCATCATTCTCGATCCGGTCAATCTCGGCCTCATCAAAAAGTCGCTGGCGAACGGAGGCAAAAATTTCATCGGCGGCAACTGCACCAACAGTATTCTGCTGATGGGTTTGGGCGGACTATTCCATGCCGGTCTGGTGGAGTGGGTATCGTCCATGACTTATCAGGCGGCAAGCGGCGCGGGCGCGCAGAACATGCGTGAGCTGCTGAAC
>JBAZYW010000004.1:20209-30304 GCA_041659125.1 Gallionellaceae bacterium
TGGCTCACGCGTGCGTAGCCGATTTGCTGGCCGATCCGAAATCGGCCATTCTGGAAATCGACCGCCGCTTGGCGGAGAAGCTGCGCTCCACTGAAATGCCCACCGAGAACTTCGGTGCACCGCTGGCGGGGAGTCTGATCCCGTGGATCGACAAACAACTCGATAACGGACAGTCCAAAGAGGAGTGGAAAGGACAGGCCGAGGTCAACAAGATACTGGGTACGAGCAAGCGTATCCCGGTGGATGGCCTATGCGTGCGCATCGGCGCGATGCGTTGCCATAGTTTGGCCTTGACCATCAAATTGAACAAGGATGTGCCATTGAGTGAGATCGAAGCGCTCATCAAAGGCGGTAATCCCTGGGTCAAGTTTGTGCCGAACGAGCGTAGCGTCAGTGTGCGCGAACTGACTCCGGTCGCGGTGACCGGCAAGCTGGATATCGCGGTTGGTCGCGTGCGCAAGATGGAGTTGGGAGCCGAGTATGTCAGCGCTTTCGTGTGCGGCGATCAATTGTTATGGGGGGCGGCGGAGCCATTGCGGCGCATGCTGCGTATTCTGTTGGATAAGTAGTTCGCCGTCGGGTAAGTTCTATTTGTAAATTGCCGGTTAACGTACGAACTTAAAGAGAAGGTGAGCTTGCATCACTAACTCCATGATGTTAATCTGAATAACGTCTGAAAAAATAAAAGGGTGGCAGCGTGAGGAAAACATTTCTGAAAGCGTTAGGATATTTTACCTGTTTGGCATGGTCGAGTATGGCTTGCGCAGTGGGTTTCGGCGGAATCAACGTGACCTCCTCACTGGGGCAACCACTGGTTGCCGAAATCGAATTGGTGGCGGTGGAAAAAACCGACAAATCCAGCCTGACTGCCCGCTTGGCTTCGCCCGAAGCATTCAAGGGGGCGGGGATTGATTACCCTTACGCGCTGCCTAAACTGAAATTCCATGTCGAAACCCGGGCTAACGGTGAGGCCTATATCAAGGCGACATCGGACCAGCCTGTTAACGAGCCTTTCGTCAGCCTGCTGATCGAATTGGGTTGGTCGTCGGGACGCTTGCTGCGCGAATACACTTTCTTGTTGGACCCTCCGGGCTTCGTTGCCGAACAGCCTGCTGCGGCAGCTGTGGCACCGATTGAGCCAGTGGTCGTGGCTCCGCTCATCGCTTCTGTTCCCGTTCCTGCTTCCGCGCCACAAGCCGAGCCCGTCCCCCAGATGGTTGCCGAGCCTCAAGCTGCCTCATCTGCTGTTCCCGCAACCGCTCCGCAAGCTGTAGCAGAAGCGGTTCCTGCGGCAGTTGCAGAAGTGGCAAAACCGGCAGAACCTGTGGCGGTTGCAGACGTGCCGCCAGCTAAAGAGGAAGTTAAAGAAGCCGCTCCGGTTACACCGAAAGCTGAAGGCAGTCATGCCGTAGCTGGGCCGATTACGGTTAAACGCGGCGACACATTGAGCAAAATTGCAAATCAGACCAAATCTTCTGACGTCAGTCTGGAGCGCATGTTGGTCGCCCTTTATCGCGCGAATACCGAAGCGTTCTCAGGCAAAAACATGAACCGTCTGAGTACCGGAAAGATATTGCGCTTGCCTGAAACAGAAGAGTTGGCCAAGTTGCAACAGCCCGAAGCGGCAGCGGAAGTGCGTGTTCATGTGGCCGACTGGAATGCCTATCGTCAGAAACTGGCAGCAGCCAATGCGCCGGCAACAGATCAGCGCGCCAAGCAAGAAGTCGCCGGAAAGATTAGCACCTCCATCGCAGAAAAAATGCCCGCAGCAAAAGAGTCTGCGAAGGAAGTGCTTAAACTTTCCAAGGGCGAAGCCCCCGGCGATGCTGCCGCTGCAGGCGGAAAAGCGAAGTCTGCAAAAGACAAAGCGATTGCCAAGGAAGAGGATGCCATAGCCAAAACCAAGGCGTTGAAGGAAGCCGAGCAACGCACCGCGATGCTGGAGAAGAGTGTCAAAGATATGCAGCGTCTGGTGGAGTTGAAGAACCAGGCCGCTGCTGCAAAGCTCGGACAAGATAAGCTGGGCGCAGCTTCGGCACCGGCAAGCGTGGTTCCGTTGGTTGCATCGGCTGTTGCCGCAACAAGTGAAGTGGCTGCCGCGACACCGAAGCCCAAAGCCATCGCGCCTAAAGTCGTGACGCCTCCTCCCTCGTTGATCGACGATATATTGGGAAATCCCGTTTACCTCGGTGGTGGCGCAGCAGTGCTTCTGGGGCTGGGCGGATTGGCTTTCATGCGCACACGCCGGACGAAGACGGACGATAAGAAAGTATCCGGCGGCGAGGAAGTAGGTAGCGCTACGGGACGGATCGCTGCACCCGTAATGCCTTCTCCCGAGACCGGGGATTTTACGAACGCGGCAGTATCGACTTCGATGGCGGTTAATGTTGATGAGGTCGATCCGATTGGCGAGGCGGATATGTTCCTGAATTTCGGCCGCGACGTACAGGCGGAAGAAGTGTTGAAGGATGCTCTGCATAAAGACCCGTCCAATATTCCGGTCAAGCTGAAATTGCTGTCGATCTACGCGACTCGCAAGGACACAAAATCGTTCTATATCTATGCGCTTGAAATCAAGCAGTCCGGTGATGAAGCTGCGTGGGGGCAAGCTGCCGCGATGGGACGTGCACTCGAACCCAATAATGCACTGTATGGCGGTAGCGGTGATGATGCGGTTGCTGCGCCCGCAGAAGATGTCGCTTTGCCGGCAGTGGACTTCGATTTAGGTTTTGGCGGCAAAGAGCAGGAGCAATCCGCCGCGACTTTCGACGTGCCGGCTGAGATAGCGCCGGATGTGTCCCTGGGCGAAAAAACGGTCATCATGTCGGCGTCCGAATTGCGCGCCGCTCAAGAGGCTCCGATGGATTTTGATGTCACTGGCACGCATCCCGGCATTAAGCCCGTTATCTCCGAGGAACCCAAGCTTGACCTGCCTGCAATGGATTTCGATGTGACCGCCGATAGCAGTGTGGCGAAGATCGCTATATCCGAGGAACCCAAGCTTGAGATTCCCGCGATGGACTTTGATGTGGCCGTGCCGTCAAGTGCGCCAGCGCTTGCAGCAGAGATTCCAGTCGAAGAAACGCCGGCGCTAAATCTGGACGATCTGGTGTTCGATGTGACCTCGA
The DNA here is from genome assembly GCA_041659125.1 of Gallionellaceae bacterium. Lineage (GTDB taxonomy): Bacteria > Pseudomonadota > Gammaproteobacteria > Burkholderiales > Gallionellaceae > PALSA-1006. The sequence continues at coordinate 23,338 of JBAZYW010000004.1, forward strand.
CGCATCAGGCGAAGGAAGCGCCTGCTGCGGCAACTCCTGCTGTTGAGGCCGATCAGGGGATGGCATTTACGATCGATTTCCCCACTGAGGTGAAGCCGGAAGCCGCTGCTCAATCCGCAGCGCCAGTTAAGGATGTGGGGCTGAGTGAGATTAGCTTGAGTCTGGATGGTGTTGACGCACCCGCAGCGTCGGCAGCAGTTCCAAAGGGCGAGCATTGGCAAGAGGTGGCTACCAAGCTGGATCTGGCCAAAGCCTATCAGGAAATGGGGGATCAAGACGGGGCGCGTGAAATACTGGAAGAAGTTCTGCGCGACGGCGACGAGGCTCAGCGTGAAACTGCACAGGCATTGTTAGCGCAACTGGTGTAAATGTTTTTCAAGTAATAAGTCGGCAGCCGAATGATTTTGGCTGCCGATTTTTTTGTGAGTGAAAATTGAAAACACTGATGCCACATCCGGCAACTCATATTCTTATTTGGATGAGTCTATCCATCATCGTTCAGACCTTGCCATTGGCACTCTTACCGGCGTCTGCTGGCGTGTTGATGTTCATCGCTTTCAGGATGCATGACCAACGCTTTTTCGCTTTGATGCGCCGCTCCCGCTGGATACTTTTTTCCTTGCTGCTGGTCTACCTCTTTGCGACACCCGGCGAAGCGCTATGGACATTAACCTACGCTCCAAGCCCTACGCGCGAAGGCATGCTGGACGGGGCGATGCAGCTGTGCCGGTTGGTGAGTGTGCTGGCTGGATTGTCGATATTGCTTACGCTTCTGTCGCGTGAACAGCTGGTCAGCGGATTGTATTCACTTTGTTATTCCGCAAGATACCTCGGCGTGTCGCGCGAACGCATTGCCGTGAGGCTGGCGTTGACGCTGCACTATGCCGAAAGCGCCATGCGCGACACGGCGAGCGACTGGCGTGCTGCAATTGAACGGGCGCTCAGACCCGTGGAAGGAGAGGCAGCACACATCGAAGTGCAAGTGCAGGCGCTCACCCGCATGGATGTTTTATTGCTGGCGTTAAGTGCTGCGATGCTGTTCGGGATTTTGCGATGAGAATCGTATTGGGCGTGGAATACGACGGGAGCGAATTCAATGGCTGGCAAAGCCAGCCGGATGGACATACCGTGCAAGACCATATTCAGCGGGCAATAAGCCGGATCGCGTGTGAGCCGGTGGCTGTCGTCGCCGCAGGACGAACCGACACGGGCGTGCATGCTCTGGAGCAGGTGATTCATTTCGACACCCGTACCGAAAGGCCGTTGAGCGCATGGGTGCGCGGGGTGAATGCCGTGCTGCCGCGCAGCATCGCCGTGCTGTGGGCGCATCCGGTGGCGGATGAATTTCACGCGCGCTTTTCCGCGCAGGCGCGCAGTTACCAGTATGTGCTGATCAACCGTCCGGCACGCAGCGCCGTGCATCACGGCAAAGTGGGCTGGTTTCACGCGCCGCTCGATGTGCATGCGATGCGCGAGGCGGCGCAGCATCTGCTGGGAGAGCACGATTTCAGCGCCTTTCGTGCCGCCGAATGCCAAGCCAAGTCACCCGTGAAGAATATCGCGCAACTCGATATTCAGCAGCAAGGCGATACGATCATCTTCGACCTGACGGCAAATGCCTTTTTGCACCACATGGTGCGCAATATCGTCGGCGGTCTGGTATATGTCGGCAAGGGCAAGCATCCGTCGCTATGGTTGAAGGAAATTCTGGAAACGCGCCAGCGCAGCCAGGCCGCACCCACGTTTGCACCGGATGGTTTGTATCTGCGCCGGATAAGATACGATCCGAAGTGGGGATTGCCGCAGATAGGAAACTAAACCGTCACATATCTTCTGATAGTGCGCAACTATGATTGTTGAATGTAATGTGCCCGTGTTATATTTTGAACGGCACTAGGGCGGCAAATTTATTGACTCATATTGAAGGGTGTAAACATGAAAAAAACATTATCCAAGATCGCATTCGTTCTTTCCATGACTGTCGTGGCATTGCCCGGTGCGCAGGCTGGTACCACTCAACAAGCTGTCGGTTGCGGTCTCGGCACGATGGTTTTTGAAAGTTCGACGGGTTTACTGTACAGCTTGCTGGCAATGACCACCAATTCATCCACGTTCAATACGGTTTCCATGACGCTGGGGATCGGGAACTGTCCTGCCGGAGCATCGGTTAGAGGTAAGATCGCCAGTTTCATCGACTTTAACAAACAGCAATTGGCGGTTGAAGTCGCTCAAGGTCAGGGCGAACGTCTGGCGGCTCTGGTTGAGATGTTCGGCGTCAAGGAATCGGATCGCCCGGCTGCGATCGCCGCATTGAAGTCCAATCAAGTGGCGATCTTTAGCCAGTCATCTACTGCCGCGATTCAGGATGAAATGGACAAGACTCTGAAAGCTTACGTTTCCTAATCGAGGTAACAGCCAACAAAAAAACCGAGGCTAACCCCTCGGTTTTTTATTGGCCCGGCATAGCTATGATGTACCGATATTTGATTGTTTATTTGCTGATGCTGAGCTGCTCCGCCAGCGCGGATGAGCTCGACATGCCGCATGCGTCAGACATCGCAAGGATGCTGGAGCTGGCGAATCAGGCACAGCTTGCGCGGCAAGCCGAGTGGCGCAAGCTCAATCTGTATCATTCCACGCTGGGCGCTATAACGAGCCGTGTAGACGATCCGGGATATTTCCTGTCGCCCGATGGTCGGCATGATCCGCACGCTGAATTAGAGGCGACCATACGCGGCGCATTCGACGAGTCGATGGCGCAAAATAGCCGCCAGCCCAATGTGTGCAGATGGATCGCGCGCTATCAATTTTTGAGTCGCAGTATGAAAGTGCTGGGCTTTGACTATGCGCCGCCACGCTGCGAAGGCTTTGAAAGATGGAAGTCGGGCATTGCGACGCACCGTGCCACACTTGTTTTTGCCTCGGTATATTTGAACAGTCCGGCATCCATGTACGGGCATGCCTTCATCCGTTTCGACAGCGACAGCGCTGGTCAATACAACCGCTTGAACGATGCGACCGTCGGCTATTTCGTGCAAGGCACTGACGGTAATGGCGCGATGTTCCTGGTGCGCAGTCTATTCGGCGGTTATCCGGGTTCGTTTGCGTTCGTACCTTATTACGTAAAAATGCGGGAATATTCGGATCTGGAGAACCGCGACCTGTGGGAATATCAAACCAACCTGAGCGGGGACGAGATCGAACGCATGCTCGCATTCATCTGGGAGCAAAGCTTTACCTACATGGACTATTACTTCTTCGACGATAACTGCGCGTTGATGTTGCTGGCGTCTTTTGAGGCGGCGCGCCCGGGTCTGGATATGATCGGGCAAGCCAAGCCCTGGTATATCCCTCTCGACATGGTCAAGCAGGTGCAAAAACAACCCGGTCTGATCGAACGTATTCATTACCGCCCATCGCAATACAACACGCTGCTGCGCAATTACGATTTGACTGCTGAGGCAGAAAAAAAGCAGGCATTAACTTTGGCCAACGATGACAGCACGCTCCCCTCCTGGGATCGGCTGGATGCCGCAGGGCAGGTGCGCATATTGGATCTGAGTTTGGGGATGCTGGAGTATCAGCGCAACCGCAAGCATTCCGAACAAGAGGCGGCTGAGATTGGTGCGCGTCAGATAAGATTGTCCGGCGTGCGCAGCAAGCTCGGCGCGGAATCCGTCTACAAAGACAAAGAGCCGCCTGCGCAGCGCCCCGATGAAGGGCATGGTTCTTTTCGGGCCGGAGTGGCTGTGGGTATGGTGGGGGCGACATCTTATATGCAACTGAATCTGCGCGGCGGCTATCACGATAGCCTCGATCCGCAGAGCGGCTTTGCGCAAGGTGCGAGTTCCAAAATCGGTGACCTGTATTTGCGTTTGAATGCCGACCGGATCCGCTTTGAGCGGCTCGATCTGTTTGATGTATTCGCGCCAGCGGTGCAAACCGAGTGGTTTCGGCCGACAACGCTAAAAATAAATATTTCGATCCGGCGCGAGGTGTTGCAAGACGACGCACTTGCGCCGACCGTCTTGCGCATTCAAGTGGGCGCAGGAAAAAGTTATCGCTTGGGAGACGATGCGCGAGCCTACATTCTGGCGGACAGCGTGAGCAGTGCGGGCGCGTCATCATCAGTGGCGCTAGGCCCCACTGTCGGCGCGATATGGGCGCTTACCCCGAGGCTGCGCACCGAGGCGGTTTCAAATGCTTACTGGTATGCGGCAGGGGATCAGAAAGATGTCTGGTCGTATAGGCTATCTGCCGGTCTGGCTTGGGACATGTTCGACAATCAGAGTAATATGCGCCTGACTGTTGCGCGTCAAGGGCTGGGCAATGCGACGGATCCTGCGCGCAACTTCACCGATGTGCAGTTGGCATACTTTTATTATTTCTAGTAGGACACCCTGCTTTGCAGGGGGCTTGAGCCGTCAATCGGGTACGCAAGAGGTCGGCTCCGCAAAGCATTTGTCAGCGCTAATTCAATAGGCGTCCAATTCATGCAGGGTGGGTGCGAAAGCGTCTTTGTAACGCTGGGGCAACTCTTTCATCCCCGCGTGTGCCGCTTCGCTATTGGCGTAGACGCCGTACAAGACACGGTAGCTGTCTTTGCCGTTGATTACGATGGGAACGATATAGATGTCGGATAGCTTTCCTATGCTCTTCGCGCGTATCAAGAAGCGTTCCAAACGACTCGGACGGGTATCTTCGGTATGAAACAATTGAATGCTGACGCCGCCTTTGCCGATTTTGGCGAGCATGACTTGGGTGGCTGCTTGTCTTTGTTGCAATAAAGTGCCGGATGCGGGTGGGAGATTTTTATCTGCGGCTACGTCGATGCTTGCAGGAGGCGGTGCTGCGGCAGTTTTTGCGGCGATGCCGACAGGTGTTGGGGTGCCTGTTGCAGCGGGTAAGGGCGCAATGATGGTTGCCGGTTGAATGGCTGCGACCGGTGCAATGGCTTCATGTGTCGTTTGACTGGAGTCTGTTTTGCCCAGCATCCAGCCCGCACCGGCGAGGAATATGGCAATCAGTGTTGCCCCGCCGGCGATTGCGATATTCTTGCTGTTGGCCCAGTGTTTGCTGGCGGTAAGTTCGCTGTCGCGGATAGCCGCTTGCACATGGCGCGCTTCGATGTTGTGGGTGTTCTGCACGAAGGCGGCGAGCAGGGATTTGTCGGCCAATATGTTGACGCGCCGCATTAGGCCGTTGGAGGCTCTGCTGATCAGGGTAACGGCTGCGGGCGAGAATATATCGGGGCCATGATAGCCTGCCGCCCGCATGCGGAACATCAGATACGCCTCGATGACCTTCTTTGAAAGTGGCTGCATATTGAAGTGGTGCACGATACGGTCTTTCAGCTGGCGCATGTTTGTCTGCTCCAGCTTCTCGTCCAGCTCGGGTTGTCCGAACAGGACGATTTGGATCAACTTATGTTTGTCGACTTGCAGGTTGTAAAGCAGACGCAGCTCTTCCAGCGTGTCCAGCGGCATGGCGTGCGCTTCATCCACCAGTACTACGCAGCGTTCCCCCTGATTGTGTTTGGTGACCAGATGGGTATGCAGGTTTTGCAGCAATATGCTGACGCGCTGACCTTCCAGATCTAACTCCAGGCCGTCGGCGATGGCGTAAAGCAGTTCGTCGCGCGACAGGCTCGGGTTGGGGAGGTAGATGGCTTTGATGTTGGTGGGAAGCCGATTCAGCAACATGCGGCATAACATGGTTTTGCCGCTGCCGACTTCGCCGCTGATCTTGATGATGCCCTCGCTATCGGTGATGGCATAGACCAGCGCGTCGAGTATTTCCCCGCGATTGGCGCCGGAAAAGAAAAATTCTGTGACAGGAGTGATTTTGAAAGGCGGTTCAGTCAGGCCAAAATGTTCGAGATACATCAGAATCCTCTTTGGTTTTTGCGCTTGATACTGTAACAGGGCTTACGTGCGGCTTTATTCACCAGCGTCGTGGGAAAGGTGAAGATGGCGCGCAGGATAGCCCGCAATCGCCCCCAGCTCAAGTGCAGGGGCGAAATATCGAGTCTGTCTATGCGGGCGTGCGATTTTGCCGCAGGTGCTTGTGTTGTGGATGGTGGAGGTGTGGTTTAGAATGCGCGCTCTCTGAAACGAGCAAGAAGGTTTATTAGTGTCCTCGCAACCGCTGGTAGAAATCCGCGACGTCAATTTTTCATATGATGGTCGTCCTGTCCTGAAGGGTATCAATATGACCTTTCACAAGGGCAAGGTCATCGCCATCATGGGCGGTAGCGGGTGCGGGAAAACTACGCTGTTTCGCCTGATCGGCGGGGCGCTGAAGCCGACCAAAGGCGCAATAACAGTCGATGGTCAAGTGATGCATGAGCTGGACCAACAGGGGCTGTATGCCATGCGTCGCAAAATGGGCGTGCTGTTCCAGTTCGGCGCATTGTTCACTGATATGTCGGTGTATGACAACGTAGCCTTTCAAATGCGCGAGCACACCGACCTGCCGGAAGAAATGATCCACGATCTGGTGATGATGAAGCTGCACGCGGTCGGCTTGCGCGGCACGCATGCGCTGATGCCGGCGGAGCTTTCCGGCGGGATGGCTCGGCGCGTGGCGCTGGCGCGGACGGTGGCGCTGGATCCGATGCTGATTTTATATGACGAGCCGTTTGCCGGGCTTGATCCGATTTCGCTGACGGCGATCGGCAATTCGATCCGTCGCTTGAACAATGCTCTGGGGGCTACTTCCGTGGTGGTGACGCACGACGTGCAGGAATCATTGAAGATCGTCGACTATATCTATTTCATCGCCGATGGCGTCATTGTTGCGGAAGGGACTCCGGCGGAAATTCAGGCGTCGGACAAGCCTTTCGTCCATCAGTTCGTGCATGGCGAGATGGACGGGCCGGTGCCGTTTCAATATCCATGCGGGGATTACAAGCAGGATCTGGGAGTGAGTGCCTGATGCCTTTGGCGAGAAGTATAAAAAATATCGG
>JBAZYW010000005.1:0-29363 GCA_041659125.1 Gallionellaceae bacterium
GTTGCATGAGAATGTCTATGCGTTTCGGCCGCATGCGCAGCAAAGGAAGCCCCGAAGAACAACAAACCTGTATAGAAGTTGCGCATCATATCCTCCGTTGGTTGGAAGGAAACTGCGAATCTACCTATAAATATTATGCGCCTCTGATTAAATAATACAACTGTGAACTGATGCGATTTCTTGTACTCCTTCTTCGAGTGGTTAAGGATAATTCCTCTCTCAGCTCGTGGTACAAAAAATCGCATCAGTTCAGGTTTGAAAATATGCCGAAAGGTATAGAGCGGCATGTCCAGTTTGTCCACAAAGCCGCTTATCGACATTTGTGCCAGCCTTCCCGTAAGCGGCCATTCGACTGATGTGTTCGACTCGGTAGTTCGGATAGTAATGGCTGCTGTTGCCTGAGATATTTAGTAGCGTCCTCTATTCAACAGGGGCGGGGGAATATTAAAAGCGGAATTTCTCCAACGCGATACGCATAGTGTCGGCCATTTGCACGAGATTATCCGCTTCCTGAGCGGTGGCATCTGCGGCCACGCTGTTGTGTTCGGTCATTTGCGCGATCTTTTCGATATGAACGGCGATGTCGTTGCTGGCTTTGCTCTGCTCTATCAGCGCGGAGGAAATATCGTTGATTGTGTTAAACACATTGGTGGATTCATTTTTGATCTGGTTGATCGCGTCGCCGGCCTGCTCCGCCAGCGCGACGCCGTGGTCGACTTGGCTCACTGCGCCGGACATGCTGGCAACTGCGACGCTGGTGGTGCTCTGGACGTTGTTTATCATCAGGCCGATTTCTTTGGTGGCGCTGGAGGTGCGTTCCGCCAGTTTGCGCACTTCGTCCGCGACCACGGCGAAACCGCGTCCCTGTTCTCCGGCCCGCGCGGCTTCGATGGCGGCATTCAATGCCAGCAGATTGGTCTGTTCGGCGATTTCTTCAATGACCTGCACAATGGACGAGATCTTGGTGGATTGCTCGCCCAGATTTTCGATAGAGCCGGAAGTCTCGCGCACGGTATCGGCGATGTGCTTCATTTTAATCGCGGCATTGTGAATGATTTCGCTGCCACGGTCGGAAAGTTCGCCGGATTTTCGGGAAACAATCAGCGCTTCATTTGCACTTTCTGACACATGATTAATGCTGACCGTGACCTGTTCCACTGTCGCGGCAATTGCGGCTGCGGCTTCGCTTTGATGCGAGGTGCCGGTGGCGACCTGATGGGAGGAATCGGTGAGGGTGCGGGAGGCATTGAAGGCGTCATCCAAGCTGTCATGCACTTGCCGCAACGAAGTCTGCAAGTTCGCCATCAGTTCGTCGAACGAGCGGGCCGTTGCGCCGATCTCATCGCGGCTGTCTATGGCGACCCGACGGGTGAAGTCGCCGCTCTTGCCGATGTCCACTATGGTGGATTTCATCCGGTTCATGGGGAGAATGACCGAGCGGGTGATGACCACGGAGAAGACAGCGGCCAGTATGGCAGCCACTATGCCGCCGACGGTCATAACGCTCATGGTGCGCGTGGCGTTACTTAAAGTGCCGGCGGTCACTTCGTTGGCTTCGGCGATCTGCTGCTCGCGGAATTTTGCCAACTCACTGGAGATGGTTTCGCTGTCCTGGTCAAAGCCCGCCAGTTTGTCTGAGCCTTTCATGAGCAGATTTCCGGCCTCGATTCCCTGGGTGATATAAGCCTCGGCCATTTGCTTGCCCTTGGCGTCGAACGCATTGAAGCTCGCTTCAATGCGTTCGATTTGCTTCAGCTTTTCGGTATCGTTTTCGCGTTCATACATCTGCTTGAACTTTGTCACTCCGTTCAGAAAGAGCTTGGCGGCCGCATCGGACTCTTGGTAGCCGGCTCTGTCGTGGGTGGCGGAAACGTCGGTTAAAAATTGCTGTACTTCGGAACGGCTGGTGTCCATTTCGTCAACGATCAGCACGTAAGGGAGGGTTTCTTCCTTGATCTGTCTGACGTCCTGTATGACATACTTAAACGAGACGCCTACCAGTAGCAGATTTGCCACGAATAAGGCCACTACAATGGAGAAACCGGCGGCAAGCCGAACTCCGATGCGAATATTTTTCATGCTTCCCCCAAAATGATGGGCCTGTTTTAACGGGCCTCAATGTTATTGTTTTTTTATCGGCAGATTCGGCCTTAACTTTAGGCTGGATAATTAGTCTCTATCCAAGTTGGGCGATGCGATGGTGATTGTGACGCGCCTGTTTTTGGAACGGTTTCCCGCGTTATTGTTCGGCGCCAGCGGATGATTGGAGGCTAACCCCACTACCGCCAGACGTTTTTCAGGTACGCCGTTTTCAATCAGGATTCTGACCACACTGCTGGCGCGCACGGACGACAATTCCCAGTTGGATGGAAACTGGGCCGTCGCGATAGGGGTGTCGTCGGTATGCCCCTCCACTTCGATCAGCAAGTTTTCTTTGCTTAACACATCGGCCACTGCGCGCAACACGCCCAGCGAGTCGGCATGTAGCACCGCTGCGCCCGTGTCGAACAATGTGCTGGCACTGATATCCACGACAACTCCGCGCTTGGTCAGGTCAATGTTGACCGAGCGCTGCTTGATCAGTGCAGCCATTACCTGATTCAACCGGCCAGCTAGTTTCTTCATGCGTTCTTCTATTTTGCGCTGCTCTTCGCCCAGCTGCGCGGTGTGCTTGTCTACCAATACCTTGTTCTTGTTCACCAGTATATTGCTCGTTTGCGGCATCGGTGTGCCGGGCGTAACAATCAGCTGCCCGGGATCAACGTAGCGCGTGGTCGGGGTTAGCGACTGGATAAAGGCGATGTTGAGCGATTCACTGAAGACTCTGTATTTTGATTCATTTATCGAGGAGATCGAATACATCACCACGAAAAATGCAAACAGCAAAGTAATGAAGTCGGCATATGAAACCAGCCAGCGTTCATGATTGTCCCCCTCGGCTTGTCGGCTCAGTTTCTTCATGGTCAGGACGGAGTGTTTGGCGATTCAGTTTTGCTCATTCGTTTTAGGTAAGACCCGATGGGTATTTTGAAAATGAATTATGCAGCAAATAGCGGCTTTTTGGCGCGGGACGAAGGGCGGTGCAATTGTCCGGAAATGCCCTGTGAAAACTCAATTGTCAAAAGGGAATGACACGCCCACGCCCCATGTCACGTGGCTCTGGTTGTAGTCAAGCAGGCTCTCTCCAAAACCGTTGAAATAGTGCAGGTGGACATTGATATTGTGTTCATATGCTTCGTCCAATGCGAGCCATGATGACCATGGTGCCGCGATGTCCAACTGGGTCGAATGGATTCTTGAGATCACCGAGATTTCCCAATTTTCATCCTCGATATAACGTAACTCGAATTCTCTGTAGCCCAGAAAATTCACGATGTCGGCATTGTCGTCAACGAGAGCGGACTCCCGTAGTCTTTGCCACCAGCGCGCCAGTAACACCAGCCGCCATCCTTCGTCGCCGATCTCCAACCCGGGTTGTATATAGACTCTATTCCAGCTGCGCGATCTGGGGTTGGGCTCGCCGTTTGATTGATGCACGAAGCCAAGATTCAGGAGGCTGAAATCGCTGGGGCGCAGTGAATAGATGAATTCGGGTTCGTAATAAATTTCTCTGATGGGTTGGGAGTTGCTTCTGTTGTAATACTGCCAAAGCACCAGTTGCGTATACGCGAGCCACAGCGAGCCGTACTCTTGAAAATCGGCAATATCGTGTTTCAGGCTGATTTGGAACTTCATGTCTCTATTGTCCAAGGCATACGGGGTCAACACTTGGCCCAATGGATTTGGGCTGGTGGGCAGGTTGTTGGGGTGCGAGGAATACGCGTACAGAAGCAGATAGTTTTTTTTGTATGTTTTAAGTTCGTTGCCCGGCTCCCACTCATGGGCCAGCCCGCGAGCACTTGAAGATTGTGCAACACGCGCTCTGGCCGGGGCGGCTTTTGCCGTTCTGATCGGGGCGGATTTGACCGCTTTGTTAGGTTTCGCCTTGGCAGCATAAGCCTGCGATGGCATTCCCGCCATGCAGAAAATAGCGATCAGGCTGCCGAAAGCGAATACGCCCAGCCCGGACTTGGCTGTACAAAACTTGCCGCAGTCGCGCGTTGTGGAAAGCCATTTTTGGAGGGGGGCAGACATCTCTGTTATCTCCAGGCTGCGGTTTGAACGAGCTGCGCGACTTTGTCCAGCGCACGCAAAGCGCGTTTGATCACAACCTGTTCGTCTCTGCCGTTATGCTGCGCCGCTTCTACGATCAGACGCGAGCTGGCGCACATCCGCAAAGCGCTTACCGCGATTCCGTCGCGCTGGCCGCAGGCTACCGGTTGCGCCAATTGCACGCGGTCAATTCCATGCGCCTCATTTTGCAACGCGAGATAAATTTGCGCGGTTTCTGCGCTGCTCAACGGAGTTTTTCCGGATGTGCCGACGGGATGAAATAACAGGAACGGAAAAATCGTTTGGGTGTCATCCCAGCCCGGGGTGGAGGCAAATGGGCGACGCTGTAATTGAGGAACCGGCAAGGCCTCGAAAACGGGATTGCCTGCCAAGTGCATTTGAATAGCCTCGGCGAAAGTGCGCAGAAAATGCGTTGCCGCCGCGTTGGATACGGAACGGAATGCGCGCAATTCTTTTATCGCGCCCTCCCAGCGCAACAGCAGGCCGAAGTTCGCCACACCGTCGAGTTGTCTGGCCTTGCCCCAGCTTGCAGGCCAGTCTGCGCGGGCGGAATAGGCTTGCAATTTATCTGCCACTGCCCCGGTGCGCAGTTTTTTTGACAGTTTTTCGGGGATGAGTAATGCGCCGGAGAAGCTGGGGCCGGTGATGAATTTTGAGCCCGTCACGCTGACCATGAAACCCTGTTCCAGATAGGCTTGCAGTGTCGTCGGCGCGATGCGGAACTGGCAGGCATCGACCAGCACATCCAGTGTGTCCGGGAAGCGCTGATGCAGCCCGACGGCGCATTCGACGCTGGGGGCGATCATGCCTGTCTTGGAGACGTCCACCATTGTCAGCAATACGCGCTGACCGGCCGCTGCCGCCATAGCCACCTGTTGTTCAAAGTCGGCATCGATGTCTGCGCCGGGGCGCGATGTCCCGTCGGCTAGACGTATTGGAATGGCAACCACATCGTTGCGGCCACTCTGCGCAAGCATTGAGTTTTGCGTCACCGCATCGCCTAATGCCGAACGGCTGCTGAAGTGGCGTCCGGAAAGCGCGGCGGGTACGCCGCTGCCGGTCTCGGCGGGATCGACGATCAAGATGCGCACGGCAGCCGGCCCGGCTTGTGCGGCAAGTTGTGCGGCGATCAGGTGAACATCGGTGCCGGAGGCGGCGAATATGATATCCAGCCCGTGGCAATGGCCCAGCTCGCAAAGCTCAATCAGTTCGTGGCGGATGCGCTGCATTTCGTCCGCGTAGATGTCCGCCGCATCTTCCGTGGCCGCATGCTGTGCCAGACGATTGCGCAATTGGTTCGCCGCAAAGAATGAGGAAGCAGAAATCGTGGTTGCCGTTGCAGAGCCGAAAGCGGCGATGTTTGTATCGGGCCGGGGGCGGCAACCGTATTTGTTGCTGCCCGTCGCCGGATTTAAGATGATGCGCGCATCACCGCCTTCCACGAGCAATTGTTCTGTCGCGGGGAAAGTGGGGGACGCACGCAATTGCGTATCGCCTTGCTCGGGCTTTATTGCGTAAGCTGTTTCAAGCGCATTCATTTTGCTGCCTCGTTTTTGCGCGCCGCTTTGATGAGCAGCGTTCTGAATGCGCCAAAGACTTTTTGCATCTGGGCTTGTTTGTACGGAAATGTGTCCACAGGGTCTAAGGCGTGTACGACCATGTTGCTGTCCACTTCGAAAATCAGCAATTCGCCTGAGGGGGTCTCGGCGCAGTCGATGCCCAAATAGTCCAGCCCCATGCGTTCATAAACGGTTTGCAATGCCTGTGCATGACGCAGTGCGAACCCCGTGTCGAAGCCGGCAAAGCAGTGATCTTCCTCGGCGCGCTTTTCTGCGCTCTCCGCCATGCCTGCATTCAGGTAATGGATCATCCAGTGCGACGAAATGGCGAGGTGGCAAATATACGGGCGGCCATCGATCAGTACGATACGATATTTGCGGAACAATCCGTCCGCACTGCGGTAATCGATGAACGGGGAAATGTAAAAATCGTTTTCCGTCATCGTGTGCAAATAGTCATGCAACTCCTGCGCCTGCCCGATCTTGGCGAGTCCGCGTCCGGCATGCGAACCGACCGGACGGATGATGACGGGGAATACGCCGTCTTTCAGTACGTTTGCCAATGCTTGTCTTTGTGCGGCGATCTCTACCAGCGTTTGCCGCGCCACACGCACTGCAACAGGCATGACGATGCCGTCTGTGTTGCCCAGCAAGGCGCAGGTGCTGTCGCGCGACAGCAGGGCGATACGTGCCGGCGAATTTAACACCGGACGCGGCCATAAACGCTCGACTTCGGTGAGTGTATGCAGCAGCGGCATGTTCTCCTCCGACTCCGCCACCGCGATAAACATCACATCGTGCTCGGGCACGGCTTCAGGGAAGGGCAGGGTGGCGGAGACGTAAACCATATCCAGCGTGATGTCGGAATTTTCCACCAGACATTCCACGGGGGTGTTGGAGAGCAGATCGCAGGTTCCCATCATGACCACCAGACGTATCTTGGACGGATGTTTGGCGGCGGGAATGCTGTAGATGCGCTGTGTTGTGAGCGCTTCCGTTTGCATTTGCATGGCGAGGTCGTGCTGGAAATTGAGTTGCAGAATGGTCGACAGATCCATCAGTGCATTGGCATCGTGCGGGTCGCGTTGCGCGCGGGCAGACAACTCGGCTGCGAGCGGCTTCAGATCGGTTCCCTCGAACACCATGCGCATCAATGCCGCAAGGCCGATCAGGGGCGGCGGCGAGATGTTCGATATGGTTGATGAATGCGTGGTCATTTTGCGCCTCGCGTGAGTGAGTCCCCGAGGGCGATGGCTTCATGCAGCAGGGCGTCGATGTTCTCCCGGGCCGTGCGATGATTGACGATGGCGGCGCGAATCGCGAGCTGTCCGTTCACTGTGGTGACGGACGGGGCGGCGATGCCCGATTCCTGTAGGGCCACGACGATGGCGGCGTTGACGGTGTCGGCATCGGCACAGCGATAGCGAAAGCACACGATGTTCAATGAGACGGGCGCCAGCAGTTCGAGTTGCGGGTGCGTTTCGATGCACTGCTTCATGTATTGCGCCAAGGCGCAGGTGTTGGCGATGGTTTCGCCCAGCTTTTCCGCACCGTAGACTTTGATAGTGAACCAGGTCTTGAGTGCGCGGAAACCGCGCGACAGATCGGGGCCGAAATCGCACGGCCACGGCGAGCCTGCGGCCATGCCGCGCGTGTCGCGTTTCAAATAGGCGGCGGGGGCGGCAAAGGTGGCGTGATGCAGCTCGCTGTCGCGCACCAGAACGAATCCCGCGTCGTAGGGGACTTGTCCCCACTTATGAAAATCGAACGCAATGGAATCGGCGCGCTCGATGCCGCGCAGGCGCGGTGCCAGTTCGGGCGACAGCATGGCCAATGCGCCGTATGCGCCGTCGATGTGGAACCATATTTCTTCACGTTCGGCCACATTGGCCAGCGCGGTGAGATCGTCGATCGCGCCGACATCCACCGAGCCTGCCGTACCCGCGATAAAAAACGGGGTGAACCCGGCGTGGCGGTCTGCGGCGATAGTGCGGCGCAGGGCGGCGATATCCATCTCGAATGCGTTGTTCATGGGGATGATGCGCAGGGCGTTGATGCCGATGCCGGCCAAATCCATGGCTTGGGCAATGCAGCCATGCGCCCCGGCTGAGGTGTAAGCGCTCAGGCGCAGTTCGCTTGCCGTTACGCCTTCTTTGCGTACTTCAGTTCCCAGAGCTTTGGTGCGTGCTACCCACACCGCGATCAGATTTGCCATCGAGGTGCCGGTTACGAACAGGCCGCTCGCCGTGGCGGGAAACTGGAACAGTTCGCGCACCCATTGCAACACTTGCCGTTCCACCTCGATAGGCATCTGGTCGCGTCCGCCCAGATTGGCATTCAACCCGGCGGCCAGCATTTCCGCCAGCATACCCACGGGAGTGCCGCCGCCGTGTACCCAGCCCATGAAGCCGGGGTGGGCATTGCCCACGGCATAAGGCAGCACTTCGCGCATGAAGGTGGCATGTACTTCGCTCAGCTCGGCGGGATGTTGCGGAAGCGGTTGCTGAAAGTTAGCCCGTACTTCGGGCGGAATTGGCTGCCACACGGGGCGGGAGCGAATATGCTCAATGTAATCCAGCATGTCATCCAGCATTTGATGGCTCTGAGCTCGCAGCGACGACCAGTCCGCCGGGTCAAGTGTGGTAAGTGGCTTCATAGCAATAGTTTCTAGTCGTTAGTCGCTAGTCGTTAGTTGAGGTAGCCGGAGGGGTAACTACCCGCTAACGACTGCCTTTTAAACCTGCATATTCATGATGTCGTTGTAGGCGGCCACCACTTTGTTGCGCACTTGCAAAGTGGTTTGAAATTGAATATTGGCTTTTTGCATGGAGATCATCGTATCGCTCAGGCTTACCGTGTCGTCGCCCATCACAAAAGCTCTTTGCATATCCTGGGCTTGGTTCTGCGCCTGAGATACGCCGTCTAGTGAGGACTTCAGCACGTTGGCGAAGTCCACGCCGCCAGTGGCGGACGGTGCCTGAGTCGCGCCTCCGCCCTGCGCGGCGGTCATCGCGGTACGCATCTGCGCGAGTAAGCTATCTACATTCGAAACGTTCATGATTCATCTCCTTACATCAGTGTTTGCACAATATCACCCGAGTGTCTTCATAAACGCGAGAAAAGCTATAGAATCCCCCCGCTTTTCGGCATACTGAACTTGTAAAGGACGCCGATAATGTGCAACGTGAGGTAAGGCACTTTCTCCTTTGGAAAATAACATGACCGATACAGTTAACAATCCGCCCACTTCAATCGCCCGCGTGCTGCTGGGATTGAATGCGCAGCAAATGATGGGTCTCGGCGTTGCCGTCGCTGCCACCGTGGCAGTGCTGGCGGGGCTTTTTATGTGGGGGCAGACGCCCGACTACCGCGTTCTGTACGCGAATCTCTCCGATCACGACGGCGGTGCGATCATTGAATCGCTACAGCAACAGAACATTCCGTATAAATTTGCCGAGGGTGGCGGTGCGCTGCTCGTGCCCGCCAATGTCGTGCATGAGGCACGCCTGCGCTTGGCTTCCCAAGGCCTGCCCAAAGGCGGCACGGTGGGTTTTGAGCTGATGGAGTCGCAAAAATTCGGTACCAGCCAGTTTCTGGAGCAAGTGAACTACCAGCGCTCACTCGAAGGCGAACTCGCCCGTTCGATGCAGACGCTCGCCGCAGTGCAAAGCGCCCGTGTGCATCTGGCGATTCCCAAGCCTTCCGTTTTCGTCAAAGAACAGCAGAAACCCAGCGCCTCCGTGGTGCTCGCTTTGCATCCCGGACGCACGCTGGATCCGGGACAAGTCAATGGCATCGTCCATCTGGTTTCCAGCAGCATTCCCAATATGCCCGCGCAAAGCGTGACTGTGCTGGATCAAAGCGGCAATCTATTGAGCTCCGCGCATGACGGTGCCGAACAGACGATGGATGCGACGCAACTTAAATATGTGCGCGAAATCGAGCAGGATTACATCAAGCGCATCGAGGCTATCCTGATTCCTATCACCGGCCAGCAAAACGTGAAGGCTCAGGTTACCGCCAATATCGACTTTTCCCAAGTGGAGCAAACGGCCGAGAGTTACAAGCCGAACCAGCGTCCCAATACCGCTGCGGTGCGTAGCACGCAATCGCTGGAGACGCGCAATGGCGTCGCCAATACCGGCGGCGTGCCGGGGGCCTTGTCTAATCAACCCCCCGCCAATGCAACGGCACCTATCGCTAATTCCCCCAACGCGCCGGGCGCCAACGCGGCGGGAAATAATGAAGCCAACACGCGCAAAGAGGCCACCTCCAATTACGAAGTGGACCGTACTATCCAGCACACCAAACTCCCTGTTGGCAGCATCCGTCGTTTGTCCGTTGCCGTGGTGATGAATAACCGCAATGTCACCGATGCCAAGACGGGTAAAGTTTCTTCCAAACCCTACACTGATGCCGAGAATGCGCAGATCACCGCGCTGGTTAAAGATGCGATGGGTTTCGATCCCAAGCGCGGGGACAGCTTGAATCTGCTCAACAAAGCCTTCAACAACGAACAGGAAGCACCAGCACCGGAATTGCCTCTATGGAAGCAGCCGGAAATGATCGCCTTGGCCAAAGAAATTCTGAAGTACCTGTTGATCGCGGGCGGTGTGGGCTTCTTGCTGTTCGGTATCATCCGCCCGGCTTTCAAGAATCTGGCCGCACAGGCTGCGGCACAGGCCGAGGCTATTGCGGCGGCCGCCGCTGCGGAAGCGGCACGCCACCATCACGGCCATGGTGCGGGGCAATACGAGGAACAAAAGAACTCTTATGAAGACAACCTGCAACTCGCCAAAGACCTAACCAAGAACGACCCCAAGATCGTCGCGTCTGTTGTAAAAGAATGGGTGAATAAAGAATGAGTGATGCCGGAGTTACCAAAAGCGCTATTCTGCTTCTGACGTTGGGCGCAGACGAGGCCGCTGAGGTCATGAAATTCCTTGAGCCGAAAGAGGTGCAGAAGATCAGCACGGCGATGGTGTCGCTCAAGAATCTGAGCCGCGAAGAAATCGCCAATGTGTTCGAGGATTTCCATGAGGTTGCGTCCGAGAAGACGACCTTCGGCATGGATTCGGACGCATATATTAAAAGTATGCTGCAAAAAGCGCTGGGCGATGACAAGGCTGCCGGTCTGATAGACCGTATTTTGCACAACAGCGATACCAGCGGCATCGAAAGCCTGAAGTGGATGGACCCCGCGTCGGTTGTCGATCTGGTCGCCAACGAACACCCGCAAATCATCGCCACCATCATGGTGCATCTGGATCCGGATCAGGCCGCCACGGTGATGTCGTTGCTAACCGAGCGCACGCGCAACGATGTGATGTTGCGTATCGCCACGCTGGATAGCGTTCAGCCCGTGGCCTTGCATGAATTGAACGATGTGCTGACCAAGCTGCTTTCCGGCAATGCGGTCGGGAAGAAGTCGCTCAAGGGCGGAGTGCGTGCCGCCGCCGAAATTCTCAACTACATCGGCAGCACGCAAGATGCAGTGCTGGATTCGGTGCGCGGGCACGACGCCGAGCTGGCGCAACAGATCATGGACGAGATGTTCGTGTTTGAAGACTTGATGGACATCGAGGATCGCGGTATCCAGTTGATCCTGCGCGAAGTGC
Source organism: Gallionellaceae bacterium (assembly GCA_041659125.1). Taxonomy (GTDB): domain Bacteria; phylum Pseudomonadota; class Gammaproteobacteria; order Burkholderiales; family Gallionellaceae; genus PALSA-1006. Next base: position 11,351 of record JBAZYW010000005.1, read on the forward strand.
AGTCCGAGTCGCTGATCGTCGCACTCAAAGGCGCCAGCGAGGAATTGCGCGACAAGATACTCAAGAATATGTCGCAACGTGCGGCTGAAATGTTGCGCGAAGATCTGGAATCGAAGGGCCCGGTCAAACTTAGCGAAGTGGAAGCCGAGCAGAAAGAGATCCTCAAGATCGTACGTCGACTTTCTGACGAGGGCCAGGTTTCAATAGGCGGAGCAGGAGATGAAGCTTATGTCTGATGTGCTGATACCTAAAGAAAAACTCACCGCATATGAGCGCTGGGAGTTGCCCTCATTCGATGCGGGCGGAGGTATTCGCGTCTCCGGCAACCCCGGCGGAATGAAGCTGCCGACCGCGTCCGAACTTGAGGACATCCAGCGTCAGGCGCATGATGAAGGCTATCAGGCAGGGTATGCGGAGGGCTTGCACAGGGCTACATCCGAGACGCAGCGCTTTGCTGCGCTGCTGGCATCGACAGAGCAGGAGTTGGATCAGCAAGTTACGCAGAGCCTGCTTGATCTGGCGCTTGAGCTGGCGCAGCAGATGCTGCATCAGGCGCTGAAGGTCAATCCTGAATTGCTGTTGGAAGTCATTCGCGAAGCCATCAGCAGCTTGCCGCATTTCAATCCGGGCGCACACATCGTTCTAAATCCGGCAGATGCCGAGATCGTGCGCGCGCGCATGGGCGAACAGTTGGCGCATTCCGGCTGGAAAATATTCGAAGATGCGCAGATCACCCGTGGCGGTGCGCGCATAGAAACCGCACACAGCCAGATCGATGCCACGCTGGAGACGCGCTGGAAGCGCATCACCGCAAATATGGGGCAGGATTCGTCCTGGCTGCAAGAATGAACACGCATCAGAAACGCTGGCAGAATATCTTGCAGGCCAACCGCGAGGTGGTCATGCAGAGTCCTCCTGTGGTGACAAGCGGGCGCTTGACCAAGGTTACCGGATTGGTCATGGAAGCCGTCGGTTTGCGCATGGCTGTCGGTAGCACTTGCATCATTCAATTGCCTAACAGTCAGGTCGAGGCCGAAGTGGTCGGTTTTTCCGGCGAAAAATTATTTCTGATGCCGGAAAACGACGTGCATGGCCTTGTTCCCGGTGCCCGCGTGATTCCCTTTGAGCCTGCGCGCAGTGCAGTCTTGCCCGGGCAGCCGCCGCAATCACAGCATCGTGCTACAGATCTGGCACGCCATCTGCCTGTCGGCGAAATGCTGCTGGGGAGGGTATTGGATGGCGCCGGACGTCCGCTCGACCAGTTCGGCCCATTGCCGGACGGCCCGAGTGCGCCCTTGCAAAGCCGTCCGATCAACCCGCTGGATCGCGCGCCTATCAACGAGGCTCTGGATGTCGGCGTGCGCGCCATCAATGCCTTGCTCACCGTGGGACGCGGTCAGCGCATGGGTTTGTTCGCGGGTTCCGGCGTCGGCAAGAGCGTGTTGCTCGGCATGATGGCGCGTTACACCACAGCCGATGTGATCGTGGTCGGATTGATCGGCGAACGCGGTCGCGAAGTGAAAGAATTCATCACCGATATTCTCGGGCCGGAAGGATTGAAACGCGCGGTCGTCGTGGCCGCACCCGCCGACACCAGCCCGCTGTTGCGCATGCAAGGTGCGGCTTACGCCACCACCATCGCCGAATATTTCCGCGACCAGGGCAAGAATGTTTTGTTGATCATGGATTCGCTCACGCGTTATGCCATGGCGCAACGCGAGATTGCGCTGGCCATCGGCGAGCCTCCTGCAACCAAAGGTTATCCGCCTTCCGTCTTTGCCAAGTTGCCGCAGCTGGTGGAGCGCGCCGGCAACGGTGCCGAGGGCGGCGGCTCCATCACGGCTTTCTATACCGTGCTGACCGAGGGCGACGATCAGCAAGACCCTATCGCGGACAGCGCGCGCGCCATTCTGGACGGACACATCGTGCTCTCCCGGCGCTTGGTTGAACAAGGCCATTATCCTGCCATCGACATCGAGGCTTCGATCAGTCGCGCCATGAATCACTTGGTCAGCCAACAGCACTTCACCCAAGTGCAGCATTTCAAACATCTGTATGCGCATTATCAGCGCAACCGCGATTTGATCAGCGTGGGGGCTTATGTGCATGGCAGCGATCCCTTGCTGGACGAAGCGATCATCATGCATCCGCAGCAATCGCAATTCCTCAAGCAGGGCATGTATGAGGCCGATCATTACAGCACCAGCATGGATTCTTTCTCTGCGCTGTTTGAACAGAGGAACTGATCATGGCCAAGCCTTTTCCCTTGCAACCTTTGGTGCATCTGGCAAAACAGAAGAACGATGCTGCCATCAATAACCTCGGCAAGCTGAATCAGCAACAGCGCTCGGCTCAGGACAAGTTGGCGATGTTGCAGCAGTTCCGCAGGGATTATCAGGAGAAGTTTCAGGAGGCGGCAAGGAACGGGATGGCGCCGATGGACTTGCGCAATTTCCAGGATTTTATTTACCGCCTGGATCAGGCGATCGAGCAACAACAGGGTGTCATGGAGCAACACATTCTTTCGGTCGATGCCGGACGTATGGAACTCAAAGACGCGCAGCGCAAGATGCAATCTTTCGATACCTTGGCGCAGCGTCATGTCGAGACAGAAAAGAAACTGGAAGCCAAGTCCGAGCAGAAGATGCAGGATGAATATTCCGGACGCTTTGCCGCGCAGAAAGCGACCGAAAAAATCAACGACGAATTAGAACAAAACATTAGGAGTGAACCATGAGCAATCTGCCTATCACCACCAGCGTTCCACAAGCAGCCGCGCAACCGGCGAAGCCTGCGCAGGCGACTCAAGCAGCGAAGCCCGCACAAGCCGCGCAAGTAGCGAAGCCTACGCAGGCGGCGCAAGCAGCCAAACCCGCTCAGGCGGCACAAGCAGGAGGAGCTGCCGAAGACGGTGCGGCCCAAAGCCAATCTTTTGGCGATGTGTTGGCGCGCCAGGTTGCCGATGCGGCAACGCCTGAAGATGCCGCGACGGCAAAAAAAATAGCGCTCCAATCTGCGGATGAGACGCTCGCCAAGATCAAGGCGGATGAAGTTGCTGTCGCCGCTTTGCCCGCTGATGCGGCCACTGCCCTGCCCACGGATATGCTTGCCGCGTTAATGCCTCAGGGAATGGTTACTGCTGCCGCATCTGCATCCTCTGCGGATGCCGCAGATTTGCCCAGACAGACTGCAGTCGAGGCTGAGGTAACGGGCTTGCCCGGGGCTGGACAGTCTGATGCCGCAGCTGAGGCAACGGGGTTGCCGAAACAGGCGGCTCTTCCCGCAGGCATCGTCAAGGCCGATCCGGGCGCAGGCCCCAGTGCAGCTATGCCGGCGGCACGGGGCATGGCGCGCGACGCGTCGGTCGATTCGAAAAAAGATGCCGTTTTCACCAACATGTTGGCAACCATGAACGCGACCATGGCAAGTAAATCGTTCGATGCGGATGAAAAAGGCGGCGCTCTTGCTGCTGCGCCCCAGCCAAATGCAGCGGCACTGGCTTCTATGCAGGCAACGGCAGCCCCGCTTGCTCCAGCCGGCGCGCTCCCTGTCCAGGTCGTCATCAACACTCCGGTCACGCATGATAACTGGGGTGACGAGTTCAATCAGAAGGTTACTTGGCTTGCCAGCTCAAAAGAACATAGTGCCGAATTGCATCTCAATCCGCCGCAACTTGGCCCGATGGATGTGGTTATCAAGGTGAGCGGCGATCAAGCCACCGCGCTGTTCTCTTCGCCGCATGCCGCTGTGCGCGAGGCGATTGAGCAGGCGCTACCCAAGCTGCGTGAAATGATGGCGGACAGCGGCATTATGCTGGGCAATGCGAGTGTCAACGATCAAGCGCCGCGAGGTAGAAATGACGGCTTTGACAATAAATCGCAAAATTCACGCGGAAGTGTCGGCGCCCTTGCCGAGTCGGGGGCGGCAAGCAGCATGAGTGCGCGAGTCTCCCCAATTAGCCGGCATAACGGTATAGTGGATACCTTCGCTTAAACGCACAGAAATAGGGATGATTCCTTTGCTTATTCCGCCGATGGCGGACAAGCGTTAAGTTCGATAATCAGCCATATCAAAAAAGGAAAGTAGCATGGCCAAGCCAGCAAAACCCGCAGCCGCAAAGAAAGAAGACGCAGCCGTTGCGGACGCGCCCAAGAGCAATAAAAAACTGATCATCATCGCTGCGGTGTTGGTGTCGGTCATTGGGGGCGGTGCGGCCTGGTATTTCATGAAGGGCAAGAGCGCCGACCACGAAGCCGTCAAAGCCGAGGTGCACAAAGAGCCTATATTTATTCCTCTGGAAGCTTTTACGGTCAACCTGCAACGCGAAGAGGCGGATCAGTATTTGCAGGTCAATATTTCACTCAAGGTGTTCGAGCCGGAGCTGGTGGAAAAAATCAAGGTAGTATTGCCGGAGATTCGCAGCAAATTGAATTTGCTGTTATCGAGCAAGCGCCCCTCCGAACTGGCCATGGCCGAAGGTAAAAAGAAACTCGCTGCTGAAATTGCCGTCGAGACAAACAATGTCTTGGGTATCCACGTCCCCGCAGCCCATGCAGCCATACCTGCATCTGCCCCTGTTGCGGTACCCGAGATCGCGGCTGCTCCTGCCGAGCATGAAAAACCAGCCGAAGGCGAAGCTGTCACGGCACCTGCGCCTGAAGTTGCCGCAGAAGGTGAAGCTGCTTCCGCACCGGCTGCGGCGCCGGTGGTTCATGCGGCACCGGCGGCTGCGGAACAAAAGGGAGTGGTGGACGTATTGTTCACCTCGTTCATTATCCAGTAACGATGCCATGAGCCAAGAATTCCTCTCCCAAGACGAAGTCGACTCGCTGCTGCGAGGGGTCACGGGTGAAGCCGAGGACACCAAGGATGCAGAGCCTGCGGGTGGCGTGCGTTCTTACAACATGGCGACGCAGGAGCGCATCGTGCGCGGGCGTATGCCCACGATGGAGATCATCAACGAACGCTTTGCGCGTTTGCTGCGTATCGGTCTGTATAACTTTATTCACCGCAGCTCGGAAATTTCAGTCGGCCCGGTGCGGGTGCTGAAATATTCCGAGTTCATTCGCAATCTGCCGGTTCCCGCCAATCTGAATATGGTTCAGATCAAGCCGCTGCGCGGAAACTCGCTTTTCATCTTCGATCCCAACTTGGTCTTCCTGGTGGTGGACAGCCTGTTCGGCGGGGATGGACGTTTCCATACGCGCGTGGAAGGCCGCGAGTTTACGCAAACTGAACACCGCATCATTCAGCAGATGTTGGCCGTGGTGTTCGAGAATTATTCCAAAGCGTGGGATCCGGTTTATAAACTCGAATTCGAGTTTGTGCGTTCGGAGGTCAATCCGCAGTTTGCCAACATCGCCACGCCGAATGAGGTGGTGGTCATCACCACGTTCGAGGTCGAATTCAACGGTGTCGGCGGAGCGATCCATATCTGCAAGCCGTATTCTATGATCGAGCCGATCCGCGAGCTGCTATACAGCACTATGCAGGGGGATCATGTCACCACCGATAAACGCTGGCAGCTCATGCTGGCCAAACAAATTCAGGCTGCGGATGTCGAGATCGCTGCGGTTCTCGGAAGCTCGAGAACGACGGTCGATCACATATTGAAAATGAAAGTCGGCGATTTTATTCCGCTGGACGTGTCCGACAACATCCTCGCCAATGTCGACAATGTGCCCGTGATGGAATGCAAATATGGGATGTTCAATAATCAATACGCACTCAAGGTAGTAAAGATGCTGGCTGCCGATAACAGCGATAAATCCACGGGAGGAAAAAATGGCTGATAAAACCACAGAAGAAATTAGTGCCGACGATTGGGGGGCAGCGATGGCGGAACAAACCGCAACGCCGGCCGCAACCGACGACTGGGGCGCCGCGATGGCAGAACAAACTGCGGCACCAGCAGCGCAGCCGCATGTGTTCGAGCAGTTCGGCGGTGCGGGCGGCGCGACAGCGCACAACGATCTGGACATGATTCTGGACATTCCCGTGCAGCTCACGGTGGAGCTGGGCCGCACCAAGTTGCCGATCAAAAATCTGTTGCAACTGGCGCAAGGTTCGGTAGTGGAGCTTGCCGGAATGGCGGGCGAGCCGCTGGATGTGCTGATCAACGGCTTTCTCATCGCGCAGGGTGAAGTCGTCGTGGTGAACGACAAGCTGGGTATTCGCCTGACCGACATCATCACGCCTTCTGAACGTTTGCGCCGCATCAATAAATAACGACATGCTTATTTGACTATTCACTTTTATCGCTGCATGCTGCTCGTCGCTGGCATACGCAGCCGATCCGGTTCGTCCCGCTTATACGCCGCCCCCTGCCTCCGCCGTTTCTTCCGGCAGCGTGCTGCAAGTCATTCTGAGTTTGCTGTTGGTGCTCGGGGCGATTGTTCTGGTTGCCTGGGTGCTGAAGCGTATTAACATGCCCCAGAACGCGGCGGGCAGTGCGCTTAAGGTTGTCAGCGGAGTCGCAGTCGGGCAGCGCGAACGCATCGTGCTGGTCGAAGTCAACGACACATGGTTGGTGGTGGGTGTTGCCCCGGGGCAGGTGACTGCGCTGCACACCATGCCGAAGAATGTTTTACCTGTCTCCGTTGAGAGCACATCTCCAGATGCGGATAACAAATTCAAAAACTGGCTGAAGATAATGATGGAGAAGCGCAATGCGGGTTAAGTTGTTGCTGTTAGTCGCAGCGCTGTTGACCGGCATCACGCCGTTGGCGCAAGCCGCCGACGCCGGGCTGGCGGCCTTCACCAGCACGCCCTCGGGCGGAGGAGGGCAGACTTATTCGTTGAGTTTGCAAACGCTTATCCTGCTCACTTCGCTGTCTTTTTTGCCCGCTGTTCTGCTGCTGATGACGGGCTTTACGCGCATCATCATCGTGTTGTCGCTGCTGCGTTCCGCCATCGGCACGCCGTCTTCGCCGCCCAACCAGGTCTTGATAGGGCTGGCATTGTTCCTCACGTTTTTCGTGATGTCGCCCGTGCTGGACAAAATCTATACGGATGCCTATCAGCCCTACAGCGAAAACAAGATCACGCTGCAACAGGCTTATGACAAGGGCAGCGCCCCGCTCAAGGCGTTTATGCTGCGGCAGACGCGTGAAACCGATCTCGCGCTTTTCGTGCGCATCTCCAATAGCGAGCCGCTGCAAAGCGCCGAAGATGTGCCGATGAAGATACTTGTGCCCGCCTATGTCACCAGCGAATTGAAGACCGCATTTCAGATCGGTTTCGTGGTGTTCATTCCGTTTCTCATTATCGACATGGTGGTTGCCAGCGTGCTGATGTCCATGGGTATGATGATGGTGTCGCCTTCTGTTATTTCGCTGCCCTTCAAGATCATGTTATTCGTGTTGGCAGATGGCTGGAATTTATTGATCGGTTCACTGGTGCAGAGCTTTTATACTTGAAAGGCTGTCGTTAGACGTTCATTTTTAGTTAAAACAAAAACGCCTGATGACCGCCACAACTAACGACTAACGTCTAGAAACTAACGACTTTAATTATGACTCCTGAAACCGTAATGACCATAGGAAGGCAAGCTCTGGAACTGACCCTGCTGGTGTCGGCGCCATTGCTGCTCACTGCGCTCGTCATCGGTTTGTTCGTCAGTATCTTTCAGGCTGCCACGCAGATCAACGAAATGACCCTGTCGTTCATTCCCAAGCTGCTCGGCATGTTTGTCGTGCTCATCATCGCCGGTCCGTGGATGATGGGACTGCTACTGGATTACATGCAGCGTTTGTTCACCAGCATTCCGTGGATGGTGGGGTAGCCCTAGTTGCCAGTCGTTAGACGTTAGTCGCTAGTTGGCGGTGCTTTCCGGTGCGGATTTTGATTTAACTCACGTCTAACGACTACCTACTTACGACTGGGATTTACACACAATGATTAGCGTTACCAGTGCCCAGCTTACTGCATGGATCGCCGCGTTTATATTTCCGCTGGCGCGCATTCTGGCGCTCATCTCCAGCGCACCGATTCTCGGCAACAAACAAATTCCGATACGTATCAAAATCAGCTTGGCAATGCTGCTCACAGTCATCGTCGCTCCTACCATCGCTGTGCCAAACAACATCGACCCGGCCTCTGCACAGGGACTGCTCATTCTCGTTCAGCAAACTCTGGCGGGATTGGCGATGGGGTTTGCGATGCGTCTGATATTTACGGCGGTGGAAATGGCGGGCGATCTTGCCGGTATGCAGATGGGCTTGGGCTTCGCGAGTTTTTATGATCCGGTGAATGCTTCTTATACGCCGGTCATTGCACAGTTCCTCGGCATTCTCGCCACACTAGCCTTTCTCGGTATGAATGGACATCTCTACATGCTGGCGGCGTTGGCAGACAGTTTTCAGGCTTTTCCGATCAGTGCCGCCTTGCCCTCGGCGGCCGCGTTCCGTACTTTGACGGAGTGGGGGAGTACCATCTTCATTCATGCCCTGCAACTTTCCATGCCCGTCATCGGCGCATTGATGATCACCAACCTCGCACTCGGTATTCTCACCCGCAGCGCGCCGCAACTTAACATTTTTGCGGTTGGCTTCCCTATCACCTTGACGGTCGGCTTCGCCACATTGGCATTAACTTTGCCTTACCTTGCCCCGATGCTGGATCGTATTGTCAATGAGGGGTTGGATACGATGCAGCGCCTCGCGTTGCAAATGGGAAAACGCTAGCAAAATGTAGTGGATTGACTGATTGTCATACGGTCAGTGGCGACAGCCCGCTCTTTGGCTGTGACTAACGCAATATCAACTTCAGGTATGTGGGCAAACGGAACTTCACAATCCCTAGATGGGTACCCGAATCAGTTTTCGCCCCGGAAAATTATGCCAACAATTACGTCGTGTTGTCTCCGCAGATCAAGTGAGTTTGCACCGCAAGATGGCGCCAGAGAGAATGCAACGCTATTTTTTCAATAAGTCCGCCAATGAACTTTTATCCAAAGTGGTAAAGAAAGCCTCTTGAGCCTCGTTCAGAACTCGTTTCAGTCGGCATCTGGGCAATAGCGGGCAGGAAGACGGGTTGTCTTTCATGCATTCCACCAATGCCAGACTGTTTTCCATTAAACGAATTACGCTTCCTGCCGAAATATCCTTGGCATTTTGAGCCAGACTGATTCCGCCGCTTCTCCCGCGTTCGCTAACGATTAAATTCGCGCCGACCAACGTCATCACCGCTTTCATTAGTGAGCTTTTTGAAATCTGACACTCCTCGGCCACTTCGGCGATGGTGGCAGGAGCATTCTTGCGCCCCAGATAAATCAAGGTGCGCAAGGCGATATCTGATGAAACGGTAAGCTGCATGTGTTCACCTTATAAGTTTGTGATCTTAATTATACGGCGCCACTTCATTGCCCCAAGTTCCTTTAATTAAATATTCATTTAATTTGAATCTTTTCGCATATTAATATATATTCATATGTTCTGAATCATTAAACAAGGGGGAGTGCATGTATCAGCAAATTGCTTGGACAGTTTCTATTGCGTTGATCGCGTTACTGGCGATTGTATTTATTTATGTGGCGATGCATAGCAGTCGCGAAGGGAATAGTGTTGCGGTCGCGGCCGCAACAGGTCGTTGGCGGGGACGCTTGTTGTGGGGGGTGACTTTGATGTGCATACCCGTCGTCGCATACACGCTGACGATGCTGCCTTATGCGCGCAAGACGATGGCAAACCTTGGCGCTGTTGAGGTTCAGGCCAAAGGGTATCAGTGGCATTGGGAACTCTCGAAAACCGAGCTGCCGGTGGGTAAGCAGATCGAGTTTCAAGTTACGGCTGTTGATGTGAATCACGGATTCGCAATCTATGGACCGGACATGAAGATTCTTACGCAGACTCAGGCAATGCCAGGTGTAACGAATATCTTGCGCTACACGTTCGAGCAACCCGGAACCTACAAAATACTATGTCTGGAATATTGCGGAGTCGGTCATCACACGATGATGACCGAATTGCACTTGGTCGCTCAATAAGTTTTCATACGGAGAATAAAGATGAGTATGCAAAAAGATAATATTTATCCGCTGGCTGGCGGTGCGGTAAAAGTTTATGCGGGAATCACCGGAGTGGTGATACTGCTGATGATGTTGTTTGGCCTAATCATGCGCATGACCCAAGGTCAGATGCTGCCGATTGAGCCGAATGTGTTTTATCAGTTGATGACGGCGCACGGCATCGGCATGGTGGCAATTGCAGGTCTGGGTGGCTCGGCGGTTATGTGGCATTTTCTGGGCAAGTACGTCAATCTCCGGGCAAAATTTGCGTGGGCAAATTTGGCTTTCTTCCTCGCAGGAGTCGTGTTGGTCTTGGGCGGGATATTTATAGGCGGATTTGCTGCTGCGTGGACATTCCTCTATCCATTGCCCGCTAATTCGATGGGCATGTGGGGGAAGCATGCCGCCGCTGCCTATATGGGCGGAGTGCTTCTGGTTGGCGTGGGCATGCTGCTGTTCTATCTGGAATCGGCGCGCGCGATCATTCAGAAATACGGCAGTTTTGCTAAAGCGTTGGGCTGGCATTTCCTCAAAAACGGGCAGGATGCTCCACCCGCAACAGTCATCGCCAGCACGGTGGTGACCATCATCAATATCATTGCCATTCTGATTGGTGCGGTCATCCTGAGTATGATGCTGATCAATTTGTATGTACCGGAAATCGCCATTAATCCGCTATTGGCGAAGAATCTGATTTTCCTGTTCGGCCATGTGTTCATCAATTCCACGATCTATATGGCGGTCATCGCGGTATATGAAATATTGCCAAAATATACCGGACGCACGTGGAAAGTTTACAAGCCGTTCGTATGGGCATGGTCGGCGACATGCTTGATGGTCTTGACCGTTTATCCGCACCATTTGCTGATGGACTACGCCCAACCATTGTGGATGCACATCATGGGACAGATCATCTCGTACACCAGCAGTCTGCCCGTTCTGGCCCTCACCTTGACGGCTACGCTCGGGACAATCCATCGCAGTAACATCAAATGGGATTTGACCTCTGCGCTGTTGGTGCTGTCGATCTTCGGCTGGAGTGCGGGCGTTATTCCGGCTGTGATAGACGGCACTATTGCCGTCAACCAAGTGATGCATAACACCATGTGGGTGCCGGGACATTTTCACCTCTATCTGCTGTTGGGGTGCGTGGCGATGATATTGGCTTTCATCAACTGGATTGCGAATCAGGAACAGGCAGCGGGTTTCAGTGCGCTGGAAAAAGCCATGCTATGGACATTTGCGTGCAGCGCATTTGCCTATGCGCTGATGTTTCTGCTGTCCGGCCAGGCAAGCGTGCCGCGCCGCTGGGCGGTACATTTTCCCGAATGGCTCTGGTATAGCCAGATTGCTTCTGTGTTTGCGGCAGGTGTCGTGCTCAGTGCAATGGCGATTGTCGTAAGGGCAATGAGCGGCATCATCAAGCCGGCGCGACAGGGCTGAATGCCATATCTCATCAAGTGAAAACGGTTTCAGCCTCGGTGCTGCTCATGCTGCTGGGAGTTTGGGCGGTATGGGCGATCACCGGTGGTTTCGAGGTGCTTACATCCGAGCAGGCGCGACGCCTTGAAATTTCGCGCATACAGCCAGCAGTGCCGGACGTGCGTCTGATCGATCAGTCCGGTCAAGCGTTTCGCTTTGGTGGCCGGGTTAAGGAAAGTAATAAATTTCTCATTGTTGATTTTATCTATACGGGTTGCCAGTCGTTTTGTCGTGCGCTTGGAACTGAATTTCAGCAGTTGCAACAGGGCATTGTTACGCGCGATTTGCAGAACCGGGTTCACCTGTTGTCAGTGAGTTTTGATCCGGAGCATGATAATTACAGAATGTTGAAACAGTACGCTAGTCACCTGCAAGCCAGACCTGACATATGGACTTTTGCAACTGTCGAAAATGCCGGTGATCTGGGGGGCATGCTGAGGACGTTCGGCATCACGGTCATCCCGGATCGACAAGGCGGATTTCAGCACAATGTGGCTTTGATCTGGGTTTCACCATCTGGACATTTGGTGCGTGTAACGGATTACGACTTCAGCGATCCCCTTCAGTTGCTGAATGAGTTGGCGAGTCTAAAATGACAGACATGACATATCCAAATGGAAAGTGGGATACGCGTGTTGGCATCGTGATCATTTTAATTCTCATCATCCCGCCAATCCGGGGAATGATGGAGAGTGACATGGCATTTCACATGCTGCTCCAGTTTCCCCTCATTTTTCTTGCCGGATGGCAATTGGCCAAAGGACTTTCTGAGCAAGCAAGAGCCCAGTTGCAGAAGTGGAACCATGCAGGAATCACGGGGCTGCTGCTGTCTTCGATGATTCTGATGTTTTGGATGATCCCCAAGGCATTGGATGATGTGTTAATCAGTCACGCAATGGAATTGCTGAAATTCCTTTCACTTGCCTTGGCGGGCGCGGTTCTTGAATTGTCATGGCAGGCAGCGGGAATGATCATGCGCGGGTTCTTTTTGGGAAATGTGCTCCCCATGATGATGGTCGTTGGTTGGTTGTACATCGCGGCGCCTGTTCGTTTATGCAATGCTTATCTGACAAACGATCAATTGCGTACGGGAAGCGGACTGCTTGCGCTGGCTATTTGCGCAAGCCTGATTTGGTTATTTGCATTCTTTATGCAAAATACGCAGGCGGAAAGCGCAAGTGAGGATAGAGAAGGTTAACGAGTGCATACGGGGAGGCCATACATGAACATACCTGACGTTGACGATGAGGGATATTTGATTGATCCGCACGAGTGGAGTGAGGATACGGCAAATGAGTTCGCACGGCAGGAAAGCATCCTGCTTACGGAAGATCATTGGGATGCCATTCATTTCATGCGTCAATATTATGCGGAGCATCAAGTGGCGCCGGATGTGCGCCATGTGATGAAACATCTGGCCGAACGACTGGGGCCTGAATCCCGCAATAAAATATTCGAGCTGTTTCCATATGGCTACGTGAAGCAGGCGTGCAAGATCGCAGGCATGAAACGTCCGAGAGCGTGGAGTACGGGTTAATATATTTCTGGTGGGCGCACATTTTAAGTTCCACTAGGTATCGTTCGTTGAATTTAGTGAATGACTGCTGTGGGTCGTTAGCCGTAATCGTGACCGTCTGGTTTTAGGCGGCGATGCGGTAGCTGAATCAAGTCGATATTGAGCTTGCGATATGCCTTGTTCAGAGGCGATGCAAATTATGTGTGCTCAGGCGCTGACCAGTGAGCGCAGCTTGGTATCTTCGACCAGAATGTGATGCACCAGCCAGTCGCGCAAATAAGACAACACATCAAACTGGGCAACCAATGGATTGGCGTGCAGCTCTTCGTAAAACTCGCGAATCTTGGCTTCAAAAGCATGATGCTGTAATTCCTGACGTTTGATGCCGTCAAATTTATAGTGCTCCATCATCATCTCCTCGCTACGGAAATGCACTTTGGCATATGCATCCAATGCTTTGATCAGACGGGCCACTTCGCGCGCGCCGCGTTTGTTGATGACCACTTCGTACAAGTCGTTAATCAGATCCAGCAGGTAGCGATGGTGTTCATCGATGATATCGATGCCTACACTAAGGCTGTCATCCCATGGTGCCCATGCGTTTTCTCTCGGTGCAAGCGGGGGGAGTGTCAGCACTTGCTTCGGATCGATGATGTCGTCGCGATACAACTCGCGTACGCGCAGAATCTCAGGCATGGCAGCCTTGAAGGCTTTCACGATCGCGGGATCAAAATATGTGCCGGATTCCGAGATGATCCAGGCATCGGCTTCCTCGACCGTCCAGGCTTTTTTGTATGGGCGCGACGAGGTCAACGCATCGAACACGTCGGCCACGGAGCAGATGCGCGCCAGAATCGGAATTCGTTCGCCTGCCAAGCCTTGGGGGTATCCTGTGCCGTCCCAGCGCTCGTGGTGTGAGCCTGCGATGTCCCTCGCGGCGGCGATCAGTGAGTCATTGCCGGTCAAGATGGAAACACCGATATTCGTGTGTGTCTTCATCACTTCGAATTCGTCGGTGGTCAATTTGCCCGGCTTGAGCAGCACGGCATCCGCAATGCCGATTTTTCCCACATCGTGCATGGGAGCCGCGATATAAAGCAATTCGCGTTGATCCGCCGGCAGCCCGAGTGCCTTGGCAATCGCTTGGGCATAATTGGTCATGCGCATAATGTGCCAGCCGGTTTCATTGTCACGGTATTCCGAAGCCACTCCCAAGTTGCGAATGGCGTCCGCGCGCGCCTCTTCGAGTTCCAGCTCCCGGATGCGCAGTGTCTCATTGGTCAGCGCACGGTGAACCAAGCCGGACAGCGCCCGCGCCAAGTCGTTCATGAAATCAAGGTGTGTGGGTGACGGCTGATAATCGAGGGGGACAAACAATACGACATAGCCAATGCCTTGGCCATCAATGCTCAGCGGCAACAGAAATAATCGCTGCGGTAACTTGTGTGTATTATCTTCGCCGGAAACAAGCGGCTGCGTTTCAACCAGGCATTTTTGTGCAATCACGGCGGAGGAAAATTTGCCGGAGTCCCAGCGCAGGTTCGATTTCCAAACGGGAGGCATGCCGAATTGGGCGACTTGAAAATAGCGTCCGCGCGGATTCAGCAGTACCACGGCGCCTCGCGGCTCCAAGGGCAGGTCGTGATAGCCGCGCAATACGGCAAACAAGCGTTCAAGTAATACATCCAGATCGGATGTGGCGCTGCTGGTGACGGTGAGCTCAAATACCAGTTTGCTGATGGCGCGCAATTCTTCTTCTTTGTTCATTGTTCCCCCGACAAGAATCGTGACGCCTTAGCTGACGCTCTTGCCCCCGAAGTATGAACAAATATTTTTTAGCGTCAACATGTTTTTGTGTTGGAATGGAATTGCTGGCCTATTGGAAAGTTAGGCTAGTGACAGCTTTTGTGAGGGGGCTGGCGAATTCGCATCGCCGCATTGAAAATAGCCGTGCGGGATCGGCTACATGTAATTAAACATCGACAATTCGGCGATCTGCTTGAATGATTTTTGCGCTGCCGTCAGGCTGGTGGTCTGGCGATTCAAGTCGCTGATCGCTTTGTTGTAGTCGAGATCCTGCAGCGTGGACAAGGTCTGTTTGTATTGCAGCCCCAGATCCTCGCCTGTCGCTTGCAGGGAATCCAATTCGTTCATGCGCGCGCCCAGCGAGGCTCTTGCGGTCAATACGTTGTCGAGCCCGCGATCAAGGCCGCTCATCGCTTTACTGAGGCTGCTCGACAATTGCGCACTCGTGGCGGCACTCCCCGCCGGATTGGTGGTGTTCAAAGCCGTGATCAAATCCGCCATGGTCTTGAATAGACCCTCATTGGTGCTGGGAGCGACTGTAAACGTGTCACCCGACTCGGGCGTGCCTATGATGGAAAGTTGCATCCCGGGAAGATTGAAGGCTTCGCCGCTGGCGTATTCATAAGGCGCTTCCGGCGCTACGGGTACCGGTGGAAGCACCTCGCCGTTCGATTTTGTCTCGGTTACCGTATAAGTTGTCGGGCTGGTAAAAGTCAGCTGATAGCGGCTGCCCGTGAGCAAGGTGGCATTGGTGACCGATCCCTGACCGATGGAGGCTGCACCGGTATTGCTTGCGGAGGCCTCTGTCACAAAGGTTCCATTGCCATTTTTCACGCGCATAAAAATATCGGCACCGGAATCGCTGGCTGCCATTTGTCTGGAGTTGCTCACCTGTATCATGCGTTGGCCGTCGTCAGCCATGTATTGCACGCCCAGCGAGGTATTGACGAACGGGAGAGTTTTCCCCTGGAAACCGGAGAATAAATAATTACCCGTGCCATCGGTGCTGTTCGCCAAGGCGATCAATTGATCCAGCCGGCCTTGCAGCTCCCCGGCGACGGATTGTCTGTCGGCGGGCGAGAGTGCCCCGTTTCCCGCCTGCACGGCCATTGTTTTTGCGTCGGTGAGCAATGTGCTGACACTTTGCAAGACGGCTTCGGACATACCTGTGGAGCTTTTTACGGCATTACGATTGGTGGTAAATTGGGCGTTCGTGCCTTCCGCCTGCGAGACTTGCAGGGCATTGGCCGAGGCGGCGGGGTCATCCGCCGGCGTCAGCATGCGCCGACCCGATGCGACCTGCTGGTTGGTATGCAACAGTGTCGACTGTTGCTGATTGAGCATCGCTACGTTGGTATCGAAGACGCTACCTGAACTGACACGCATGGCGCACCTACCTTCCTAACTCTAATACGGTATCGAACAGCGTGTTGGATATCTGCATGGCTTTTCCCGCAGCCTGATAAGCGCGTTGATAACGCATCAGATTTGCCGCCTCCTCATCCAGATTGACTCCGGAGACGGCTTGCTGCGTTGCCACCGATTGCTCCGCCATGCTGGTCTGAGCTGTGCTGGTAACCTGCAGTTCACGGGTCTTGTTGCCGACATCGCTCACCCATTGCGCATATGCGCCCTGAAACGTCGTCGTCGGCGCGCCGCCGCTGGGTGCTCCCAGGGTGTTCTGGGTTTGCATATTGGCCATCAAAAGTATATTGCGACCATCTGCCGTGGCATTGATATTCGGCCCGACCGTAAAGGTATCTCCGGCAGCGGGCACGCCGGAAATCTGTGAAGTCCAGCCGTTGAAGCTGATGTCTTTGCCATCCGCATAAGGAACACCTGCGGCAATCTTCGTTCCCGCCTTCGCGTCAACAACATCAAAAGTGGTTGCACTGGTGAAAGTGATGGTGACCGGATTTTGCAGACGTTGGTCGGTCACCGGATGCGCCGGATCGGGCATGCCGGGCGTCGCGTTAACAGTGCCGGAGCTGATTTTGCCCGTACCCTGATTGCTCAGGGGCGCATTGGTGCGAATCGGCATTCCAGCAGCGATTTTGCTCGGATCGTTCACGCTGACCGAGATGTCGCGTGCGCCGTTGACGGTGGGGCGTATCAGATAAGTGTCCCCCGGCTGGGCGCCGGGAGTCGAGGTCAGCACCAATCCATCCACGGGGCTCTCGGGTAAACCATCGGCAAAGACTGTCCGGGTATTATCCGACATGCGCGTCAAGGTGTAGCTTGAGCCGCCATCGAATCTGAGCGTGTAGTCGCTCCCTGTCAAAGCGGCATAGTCCTCAGGATTGCTAACATTGGCCGTAACCACTCCGTTCCCTTTGTTGGTGGTATTGGAATACACAGCCGGTTCCGGTGGTACAAAGAAGTTCTCGCCCAGTGCCCCGTTCAAATCTTGCCCCAGTTGATGCTGGTGATTCAACGTGCCGGCAAGACCCATCGCAACGCGTCCCAACGCATTTTGCGCATTCGCCAGCGTCGTATCGCGGAAGACCAGAAAGCCGCCCAGATTGCCCCCCTGCAAGCTGCTTTGTTGCAGTGTGGTTTGCGTGCCGTTCATGTTGTTGTAAACGATGTCCTGTTTCGACGGATCGGAAGGCGACTGTGTAAGCCCCAACGAAAAAGCCGTTGCGCCGACTACCAGCGATTGTCCATTGCCGATGAACACGTTGTAGGAGCCGTCGCTTTGCCTCACCACGGATGTTTTGACTTCCGCGTTCAACTGCGAGACGAGCTTGTCGCGCTGATCGAGCAAATCGTTGGGCGGCTGCCCGCTCACCGCTTGTTGCATGACGATGTTCTGATTCAGTACCGCGATCTGCTGCGAGTAGCTGTTCACTTGAGTAATGCTATTGGCGATTTGGCTGCTGACGGAGTTGTTGACATCGGTGAAACGCTGGCTCAACGATTGGAAGCGTGCCGCCATGGCATTGGCGCTATTCAGCATGGCCTGCCGGGCAGGCTGCGACTCGGGAGACGCCGATACATTGTTCACGGAGGTAAAGAAATCCTGAAGCGCCGGGGAAATGCCCGAATTGGTATCGGCGATCACATTGTCGATCTGTTGGATCTGCGCGTGATGGGTATTCAGCATCGCGGCCTGGCTTTGCTCGGACAGCACCTGTCCGTTAAGAAACTCGCTATATGCCCGTTTGACGGTGTCCACATTGACACCCTGACCCAGATAGCCT
>JBAZYW010000006.1:0-11600 GCA_041659125.1 Gallionellaceae bacterium
AGATTTTTCGCCAGCGTATTTGAAGGCCGATGGATGCCGACATAGCGCAGCAATGCGTGCGCGCGTCCGGCGATGGCGCGCTCTTCCGCGCATGTGGCACGGTTGTGTGTAAGCGCTCCCCAGATGCCGGAGTGCGTGCGCACATGCCGTCCGACCATAACATTCTCCAGCGCCGTCATATTGGCAAACAGGCGAATATTCTGGAAGGTGCGCGCGATACCCGCCTGTGCCAGCAGGTGCGGCTTGCAACAAACGTAAGCGCACCCGTCGAATGTAAACGTGCCCTCGTCGAGCTGATACAGTCCGGTGATCACATTGAACAGCGTGGTCTTGCCCGCGCCGTTCGGCCCGATGAGCCCGTAGATTTCTCCGCGCTTAATATGCAACGACACAGAGGACAGCGCAGCCAATCCGCCGAAGTGTTTGCATACACCGGACAGCTCCAGCAAAGTTTCACTTGGCTGCGTCATACACCGTATCCTGTTCTTGCTGTGCTACGGTTTCATCCGGCATCAGTTCGCGGCGGCGCTGAGTGGACGGCCACAATCCGGCGGGACGCCACAGCATTACCAGAATCAGCGCCAGGCCAAACATCAGCATGCGCAAGCTTTCCGGATCGACCACGATTTTGCCGAACAGCGCCTGCTGTAGCGGACCCGCGCCGTGGCGGAACGCTTCGGGCAGTATCACCAGCAACACACCCCCCAAGACCACACCCGCAATGTTGCCCATGCCGCCCAGCACCACCATACACAGGATCATCACCGATTCCATCAGGCTGAAACTCTCGGGGCTGACAAAACCCTGGAAGCCCGCGAACAATCCGCCGGAAATGCCGCCGAACGTTGCCCCCATGGCGAACGCCAGCAGCTTGATGTTGCGCGTGTTGATGCCCATCGCGTTCGCCGCCACTTCGTCTTCGCGTATCGCCATCCACGCGCGGCCGGTGCGCGAATGCTGCAAGCGCAGCGAGACGAAGATTACCAGCAAAGTGAAGCCGAGAAACAGGTAGTAATGCAAATGCACCGTAGTGAAATTCAAGCCAAACAGTTCATGCGTCTTGCCGAAGGAAAAACCGCCCAGGCTCAGCGGATCAATGCTGCTGATGCCCTGCGGGCCGTTGGTGATATTGACCGGCGCATTCAGGTTGTTCATAAAGATGCGGATGATCTCGCCGAAGCCCAGCGTGACGATGGCGAGGTAATCGCCGCGCAAACGCAGCGTGGGCGCACCGAGCAGTACGCCGAAGAAACAAGCCAGCAGCGCGCCCAGCGGCAACACTGCCCAGATCGGCCAGTGCAACCCGAACTGCGGCGAACCGAGCAGCGCATAGGTGTAGGCGCCCACCGCGAAGAAGGCGATGTAGCCCAGGTCGAGCAGACCCGCATAGCCGACCACGATGTTCAGCCCGAGCGCGAGCATGATGTAGAGCAATGCGAAGTCGGCGATGCGCACCCAACCGTGGCCGAGCAGCGAGTCGATGATGAAAGGCAGCACCATCAACGCGACAACAAACGCCGCGAGCACCGGTTTGGATTGATGATTAAACTTCATGCGCGCTCCGCCACTCTCTCGCCCAACAAGCCGGACGGCCTGAACACCAGCACCGCAATCAGCACGAAGAAAGCGAACACATCCTGATAGTTGCTGCCGAAGAAACCGCCGCTCAGGTCGCCGATGTAGCCCGCTCCCAAACTCTCGATCAGACCCAGCACCACGCCGCCCAGCATAGCCCCGCGCAGATTACCGATGCCGCCCAGCACCGCTGCGGTAAAGGCTTTCAGCCCGAGCATAAAGCCCATGTAGTAATGCACGATGCCGTAGTTGGCGCTAACCATAAAGCCTGCCACGGCGGCCAACGCCGAACCGAGCATGAAGGTCGCGGAGATTACGCGGTTGATATCCACGCCCATCAGCGCCGCAGCAGAGGAATTCTCGGCGACCGCGCGCATCGCGCGACCGAAGCGGCTGCGGTGGATCAGCAACATCAATCCCGCCATCATGAGCAATGCGATCAACACGATGGCGATCTGCACATCGGTGATGATCGCGCCGCCCAGCTCATGCAGACCGTTGCTAAACGGCAAAGGGAAAGCGTGATATTCGCGCCCCCAGATCATCATCGCCAGATTTTGCAGCACTATGGAGACGCCGATGGCGGTGATCAGCGGGGCGAGTCGCGGCGCATTGCGCAGCGGGCGGTAGGCGATGCGTTCTATGCCGTAGCCCAGCGCCATACACGCGGCGACGGCCACCATCAGGCTGCACAACACGGCCAGCACCGGAGAGAGTGCCGCCGCCAGTAAAATTTGCAGCACGGTGAGTGCCACCATGGCACCGACCATTACCACTTCGCCATGCGCGAAATTGATCAGGCCGAGAATGCCGTACACCATGGTGTAGCCGAGCGCGACCAGCGCATACACACTGCCCTGCACCAGGCCATTGACGATTTGCTGAAGAAGAATGTCCACGACTTACAAATAAAAAGCGACACGCGAGGTGTCGCTTGAATTAATCATTGCACGCATCAATGCGTAGCGACCGGCGCTACACCGCCCATCGTCTCAACCGCTTGCCACTTGCCCTGACGCACTTGATACATGGTGATCGCGCCGCCTTTGAGATCGCCCTTCTCGTCGAAGGCGATTTTGGCGGTCACGCCGTCATGCACCACTTTGCCCAGCTCGGGCAGATATTTGGCGGGTTCCGCCGAACCGGCTTGTTGCATCGCGGCGATCATCACGTTCACCGCGTCATAGCAATACGGCGCATACAACTGGATGGGCTGCTTGAATTGCGCTTCATAGCGGGTGGCAAAATCGCGCCCGCCCTGCATCTTGTCCAACGGCACTCCGGGCAAAGAAGCATAAGTGCCTTCGGCGGCCGCACCCGCGTTCTCGATGAGCTTTGGCGTGTAGCCGCCGTCGCCCATCATGAATTGCGTCTTCATACCCAACGCGCGCAATTGTTTGACCATAGGCGCGCCCTGCGGATCCATGCCGCCGAAGAACACGAGGTCGGGCTGCTTGCCTTTGATCGAGGTCAGCACCGCAGCGAAGTCGATCGCCTTGTCTGTGGTGTATTGGCGCGAAACGATCTCTGCGCCGCTGGCCTGCGCGGATTTCACGAACTCGTCCGCGATGCCTTGGCCGTAAGCTGTGCGGTCATCCAGCACCGCGATTTTTTTGGCGCCCAGATTTTTTGTCGCATATTCGCCCAGCACTTTGCCCTGCTGCGCGTCGTTCGCCATCACGCGGAACGCGGTCTTAAAGCCCTGCGCGGTGTAGGCCACGGCAGTGGCGGACGGGGAAATTTGCGGAATGCCGTTGTCGCTGTAGATGCGCGACGCTGGAATGGTGGTGCCGGAATTGAGATGCCCGATGATCCCGTTCACTTTGGCATCCACCAGCTTCTGCGCCACGATGGTCGCGGCCTTGGGGTCAGTCTGGTCGTCTTCGCTCAGCAGTTCGAAGCGCACCTTCTTGCCGCCGATGGTCACGCCCTTCGCATTCGCATCGTCTATCGCCATGCGCGTGCCATTTTCATTGTCTTTACCGATATGCGCCTGCGGCCCGGTGAGCGGCGCGGAGGCGCCTATTTTTACCACCAATTCACCGGCATCTTTAGGCTGCGCCACTTGCGTTTCAGTCTTGCCGCAACCGGCTGAAATAACTGCAACCACCAACACAAGAAGAGGGGAAATTTTATTGAAGGACATAATGTGAATTCACTGGACAAAAAGACGGCGGGATTATGCGTAGCCCCCCAGTGCTTGTCAATTTGAGCGCAATAAAAAAGCCGGCTTGCGCCGGCTTTTAAGAGCAAGAGCTAATTATTTAGCCAGACCCAGAATGAACTTAGTCACTTCTTTGATCTCAGCTTGCTTAGTGCCTGCTGCATCGTTTGCCGGCATAGGCATAGAACCCCACGCGCCGGAACCACCCTTGGAAATCTTGGTGATCAGCTTGGCTTCCATGTCTTGACCCTTGTACTTGTCAGCAACTGCTTGCCAAGCCGGTCCAACAACCTTCTTGTCGATTGCGTGGCAAGCTGTGCAATTCAGCTTTTTAGCCACTGCTGGCATCTCTGTTGCCATTGCGGAACCAGCAACCATCAGGCCTGCTGCAGCGATCATGCTAACCAAAATAGATTTCATATTCTCTCCCTGTAAATTGAACACCAAAAAATTTGGGACTTATTTCCCCGCACGCATTCTAAACAACTCCATCGACTTTGCAAACCAGCTTTGCGCAGACCGGGTATCAACGCCTAGCTTGATAGAACGGTTGACACTTCATGGCTGTTCCAGCCATTTAATCAAGTCCGCCCATTGCTCCAAATCCTGTTCCGCCAGATGCGGCGGAACGTCAAAGATGCTCTTGCCTTCAAACGCGGCATTCACATACACCTGCGCCTCGCGCAAATAGGCCAACACCGGCAGGTCGAGCTGCTCCAGAAACTGCTCCAGCGTCACCGCAGCGCGCGTGCGCGGAGCCATGCGCATGCCCACCACGCCGATCTGCACATGGCCTTTGCGCGCGGCTTTTACTTCGCTCAATGCCTGCAAGAAATCGTAACTGGCCTGAATGTCGAACAATGACGGAGCGATCGGCACAATGATCTTTTGCACCAGCTTGATCGCATGCTCGAGATTCTTGCCATGCAGCCCCGCCGGGGAATCGATCACCAGCACACCGGCTTTTTCGGCATTTTTACGCTCATCCTGCATCGGCCAGATGATAGGCAAACTGCTATCGCGCTGAGCCAGCCAAAGATTGGCCGATTTTTGCCGGTCCAGATCGAGCATAGCCACATGCCGCCCCGTCGAGGCCAAATAACCCGCGACGTTGGTACTCAGCGTGGTCTTGCCGCTACCGCCTTTGGGATTGGCTATCAATATGGCCTGCATGAACGCTCCTACGCTATCTAATTATTTTTCAACCTGCGACACATCGCGCACCGCACCCTTGTCGGCGCTCGTCACCATCGCCGCATAAGCGCGCAACGCCACCGACACTTTGCGCTGACGTTCGGCAGCTGGCTTCCACGCCTGCTTGCCCTTGGCTTCCATCGCCGCACGGCGCCGGGCCAGCTCGGCATCGGAAATCGCCAGCTGAATGCTGCGATTAGGAATGTCGATCTCAATACGGTCGCCTTCCATCACCAAGCCTATCGCGCCGCCGCTCGCCGCTTCCGGCGACACATGGCCGATGCTCAAGCCCGATGTACCGCCGGAAAAGCGCCCGTCGGTGAGCAGCGCACAAGCTTTACCCAGACCTTTCGATTTCAGGTACGCGGTGGGATAAAGCATCTCCTGCATACCCGGCCCGCCGCGCGGCCCTTCGTAACGAATCACCACCACGTCGCCCGCGACGATCTGGTCGGCAAGAATACCCGCCGTCGCCGCATCCTGACTCTCGAACACGCGCGCGCGTCCGCTGAATTTCAAAATACTCTCATCCACGCCCGCCGTTTTCACAATGCAGCCGTCCAACGCAATGTTGCCGTGCAGCACCGCCAGCCCGCCGTCCTTGGAATAGGCGTGCGCCTTGTCGCGGATACAGCCGTTGGTGCGATCCGCATCCACGTCTGGATACAGCATGGATTGCGAAAAAGCGATGGTGGTGACAATGCCGCCGGGAGCCGCGCGGAAAAACTTTTGCACCGCCTCATCCTTGCTCTGCGCGATGTCCCACTGTTTGAGTCCGTCGCGCAAAGTCTTGCTGTGCACGGTTCCCGCATCGGCATGCAACAAACCGGCGCGATCCAGCTCACCCAGAATTGCAGGAATACCCCCAGCGCGATGCACATCCTCCATGTGGTACTCGGACGAGGGTGCCACTTTGCACAAGGTCGGCACATGCAGCGACAACCGGTCCATATCCTTCATGGTGAAATTCACGCCCGCTTCGTGCGCGATGGCGAGCAAATGCAGCACGGTATTGGTCGATCCACCCATCGCGATGTCCAGCGTCATCGCATTCTCGAACGCGTCAAAGGTGGCGATGCTGCGCGGCAATACCGATGCGTCGTCCTGCTCGTAATAGCGTTTGCACAACTCGACGATTGTGCGCCCGGCGCGCAGGAACAATTGCTTGCGCTCGGCATGTGTGGCCACCAGCGAACCGTTGCCGGGCAGAGACAAGCCCAATGCCTCGGTCAAACAATTCATCGAATTGGCGGTGAACATGCCGGAGCAGGAACCGCAGGTCGGGCAGGCGGAACGCTCGATGGCATCCACCTCTTCATCGCTGCAATGACTGTCCGCCGCGGCGACCATCGCATCCACCAAGTCGAGACCTTTAACTTTGCCCTGCCAGTTGACCTTGCCCGCTTCCATCGGCCCGCCGGAAACAAACACCACCGGGATGTTCAGGCGCATCGCGGCCATCAGCATGCCCGGTGTGATCTTGTCGCAGTTGGAGATGCACACCAGCGCGTCGGCGCAATGCGCATTGACCATGTATTCCACCGAGTCGGCGATCAGGTCGCGCGAAGGCAGCGAATACAGCATGCCGTCGTGCCCCATGGCAATGCCGTCATCCACCGCGATGGTGTTGAACTCCTTGGCGATGCCGCCCGCACGCTCGATCTCGCGCGCCACCAGCTGCCCCATGTCCTTGAGATGGACGTGGCCTGGCACGAACTGCGTGAACGAGTTGGCGATGGCGATGATGGGCTTGCCGAAATCGCCGTCGGTCATGCCGGTGGCGCGCCACAGGGAACGGGCACCGGCCATGTTGCGGCCATGGGTGGAAGTGCGGGAACGGTATTGCGGCATGATGTCTCTCTTAAAAAATTGAAGCACGTATAATCTGAAAACCAATTCTAACCGATTCGCCCTATGCTCGTTCACCCGCAATTCGACCCTGTCGCCATCCATCTGGGTTCCTTTGGCATCCACTGGTATGGCCTTATGTATCTGCTCGGCTTTGCCGGTTTCATCTGGCTGGGCAAAAAACGCCTGCGCACGCTGAACCGTACAGGGTGGGACGACAAATTTCTCGATGACTTATTGTTCTATGGTGTGCTCGGCGTGGTGCTGGGCGGACGTTTGGGCGAGGTGTTGTTCTACAACCCCGGCTTTTATTTTACGCATCCGGCCAAGATCCTCGCGGTATGGGAAGGCGGCATGTCGTTCCACGGCGGCTTTCTCGGCGTGCTGGTGGCGATGGCTCTGTTCGCGCGCAGCCGCAACATCCAGTGGCTGGCCCTGATGGATTTCATCGCGCCGCTGACGCCGCCGGGACTGGCGTTCGGACGCATCGGCAATTTCATCAACGGCGAACTGTGGGGGCGTCCGACCGATATGCCGTGGGGCATGGTGTTCCCGCAGGTGGACGACCTGCCGCGCCACCCCTCGCAGTTGTATGAATTCGCGCTGGAGGGTGTCGCGCTGTTCACCCTGCTCTGGCTGTATTCGCGCAAACCGCGTCCGACCGGTGCCGTGCTCGGCTTGTCGATAGCCGCCTACGGATGCTTCCGCTTTCTCGGCGAATTCACGCGCACGCCGGACGACGGCATCTTCGGCTTGATAACGTTGGGCGTCAGCATGGGGCAGTGGCTGAGCCTGCCGATGGTGCTGGCAGGGGTAGCACTAATGCTGTACAGCTACCGCCGCAAGGCTTGACAGCGCTACTGCACTCACCCAACATTCGCCCGTTTCATTCAGGTAATCGCCCACTTTGGACAATCTTTCATTAAACGCCCTGCTCGGCATCCTGCTATTACTGCTGGTATTCGGTGCGTGGTTTTCGGCAGCAGAAACCAGCATGATGGCGATCAACCGCCATCGCCTGAATCATCTGATCCGCAAAGGCAACCGCAGCGCGAAGTTGACCGGGCGACTGCTCTCCAAAGTGGACAAACTGCTCGGTTCGATTCTGTTCGGCAACACGCTGCTGAATGTGGCGGCAGCGGCCATCACCAACATCGTCATTCTGCGCCTGTTCGGAGCCAGTGAATTAGCCTTGCTGCTGGGCACGCTGCTGATCACTTTTGTGTTGCTGGTATTCAGCGAGATCATGCCCAAGGTCATCGCCGCAAGCTATCCTGAACGTGTCGCGCTGCCTTCCAGCTACTTTCTCGCACCGCTAATCACGCTTTTTCATCCGGTAGTTTCGGTTGCCAGCGCCCTCGTCAAAGGCTTTCTGTCACTATTGCGCATCAAGGTGCAAACCGACCAAAGCAAACAGAAAGTGAGTCTGGAAGAAGTGCGCATGCTGGTGCTGGAAGCCGAGCAATTCCTGCCCAAAAAACATCAAAAGATGCTGCTCAATCTGGTCGATCTCGAACGCGTCGTGGTCGATGACGTGATGGTTCCGCGCAACCAGATCGAAGCGCTGGATCTCAATGCCGATGCGGAAGTGCTGAAACAGCAACTGGCGACCTGCCACCACACGCTGCTGCCCGTCTATGAAAACACCCCGGGCAATATCGTCGGCATATTGCATGTACGCAAGACTCTCGCTCTCTTGCAGCACGAAACTTTCAGCAAAGAAGAGTTGCGTGAATTATTGCTGGAGCCGTATTTCATACCCTCCGATACCACGCTGCTCACGCAACTCCAGCACTTTCAGGAACGCCATCTGCGTCTGGGGCTGATCGTGGACGAATACGGCGAGTTGCTGGGACTGGTCACACTGGAAAATATTCTGGAAGAGATCGTCGGCGATTTCACCACCCAGTCGCCCGCACAAACCGGCAAATATTTCCGTCAGGAAGACGGCAGCCTGTTCATCGAAGGCAGCACCCTGCTGCGCGACCTGAACCGCAAGATGGGACTGCACTTCCCGTTGAATGGAGCAAAGACATTGAACGGCCTGATTCTGGAACATCTCGAAGACATTCCCGAGGCGGGCACCAGCCTGAAGATCAGCGGCTATCCGATCGAAATCATGCAGACGCAGGACCGCGTAGTGAAGGTCGCGCGGATTTTCGTCGCACCCGCACCCAAGCCGGATACTCTTTAGTCCCTTTACAAAGCGGGCTTTGCCAAGCATGATACAAAAAACCTTTATAATCCTGCCAATTGGTGAGATTTGTTAATGATTTAAATCACTCTTTGTTGCGCTTTTTGAGTTGAGGAAAAATATGGCTACCGCGAATAAGACGGCAAAATCGAAAGAGATTCAATACAGCTGGGAAGGCAAAGACAAGTCCGGAAAGATCGTCAAGGGCGAAATGCGCTCCGCCGGTGAAGCCAGCGTCTCCGCCCACCTGCGCCGCCAAGGCATCACCATCACCAAGATCAAAAAAAGTGCCCGCAGCGGCGGCAGCGTGACCGAGAAAGATGTCACGCTGTTCACACGCCAGCTTGCCACCATGCTGAAATCCGGTGTGCCACTATTGCAGGCCTTCGACATCGTGGGCAAAGGCCATGACAATCCCGCCGTCGCGCGCTTGCTGCTCGACCTCAAAACGGATGTGGAAACCGGCAGCAGTTTGGAGCAGGCATTCCGCAAATTCCCTCTGTATTTCGACGATCTCTTTTGCAACCTGATCGGCGCGGGTGAGCAGGCCGGTATTCTGGACAGTCTGCTTGATCGATTGGCGACTTACAAAGAGAAGATCCAAGCCATCAAGAGCAAGATCAAATCAGCCCTGTTCTATCCGGTTTCCATCATCATCATCGCCTTCGTCATCACGGCGGTGATCATGATCTTCGTCATTCCGGCGTTCAAAGAGATGTTCAAAAACTTCGGTGCGGATCTGCCCGCCCCGACGCTGGTGGTCATGGCGATGTCCGACTTCTTCGTCACCTGGTGGTGGGCGATCTTCGGCAGCATCGGCGGCGGCCTGTATTGGTTTTTCTATACATGGAAGCGCAGCAAAGCACTGCAACGCGTCATGGATCAGCTGATGCTCAAAATTCCGGTATTCGGCCCACTGGTGCGCAAAGCCACTATCGCGCGCTGGACACGCACTTTGTCCACCATGTTCGCGGCGGGCGTCCCGTTGGTTGAAGCGTTCGACTCCGTCGCGGGTGCGGCGGGTAACGCGGTCTACTCCGATGCGACCAAAGCTATCCAGCGCGAAGTCATGTCGGGCAGCAGCCTGACGGTCGCCATGCAAAACACCAACGTATTCCCCAGCATGGTGTTGCAAATGGTCGCCATCGGCGAAGAGTCCGGCTCCATCGACAGCATGCTTTCCAAAGTAGCGGACTTCTTTGAGGCCGAAGTGGACGATGCGGTCGAGGCTCTTTCCAGCCTGATGGAACCTGTCATCATGGTGGTGCTGGGTACGCTCATCGGCGGCATGGTGGTGGCGATGTACTTACCGATCTTCAAGATGGGTCAGGCCGTCGGCTAAAAACTGCACATCTCCTGTAGGAGCGGGCCTTGCCCGCGATCAATCAAAAAATCGCGGGCAAGGCCCGCTCCTACAAGGTGGCTATATTCATCTTCCTGATGACAATTCGACATCACCGTTAACCCGAAAATACCGCAATGACCTTCCTTCAAGACCTGCAAACCTACCCTCCCCTGTTCATCGCTCTGGCCGGCATCGTCGGCCTGCTGGTCGGCAGCTTCTTGAATGTCGTCATTCACCGCCTGCCCAAAATGATGGAGCGCGACTGGCGCGCGCAGTGCGCCGAACTATCGGGCACTGCAGCGAAGGAAGAGGCCGCCTACAATTTATCGACGCCGCGCTCGGCTTGCCCGCAGTGTGGCCACAAGATCGGCGCGCTGGAAAACATCCCGGTCATCAGCTACATTTTTCTACGCGGAAAATGCAAAGGCTGTCAGACCCCCATCTCCATGCGCTATCCCATCGTGGAAGCCCTCAGCGGCCTATTCAGCGCCTATGCCGCATGGCATTTCGGTTTCGGCTTGGCCGGAATAGCTGCGATCATTTTCGTCTGGGCGCTCATCGCGCTCACCTGCATTGATCTCGACACACAGCTGTTGCCCGACGACATCACCCTGCCGCTGCTTTGGCTGGGGCTACTGCTCAACCTCAATGGCGTATTCACGTCATTGCCAGAGGCTCTGGTCGGCGCGGTCGCAGGCTATCTGACGCTGTGGTCGGTGTATTGGATGTTCAAGCTCACCACGGGCAAAGAAGGCATGGGCTACGGCGATTTCAAATTGCTCGCGGCAATCGGCGCATGGCTGGGCTGGCAGATGTTGCCGCTGGTCATCCTGCTCTCGTCGGTCGTCGGCGCCGTAGTCGGCATCACCCTGATCGTTGCGGTCAAACACGGGCGCAACGTACCCATCCCGTTCGGCCCCTACCTCGCGGGAGGCGGCTTGATCGCCATGTTCTGGGGGACGCCGTTGACGCAGAGTTATCTGCAATTCATCGCGGCACCATGAACACAAATGCCGCACGCACACACCTTTTGATCGGACTGACCGGCGGCATCGGCAGCGGCAAAAGCACGGTAGCCGCATTGTTTGCGAAGCTGGGCGTGCGCATCATCGACACCGATGAGCTATCGCGCGACCTCACCCGCTCCGGCGGCGTTGCCATCGCGGCGATCCGCGCTGCGTTCGGCGCCGCATACATCGATGCTGCGGGCGCACTCGACCGGAACAAGATGCGTGAGTTGGTATTTTCCAAGCCGGCAGAAAAAACACGTCTGGAAGCTA
>JBAZYW010000006.1:11610-28569 GCA_041659125.1 Gallionellaceae bacterium
CATAGCGGTCATTCCCTTGCTGTTCCAAGTCCGGGGTTATCAGGACTGGCTGCAACGCACGCTCGTAGTCGATTGTCCCGAAGAGACCCAGATAGCCCGCACCATGCAGCGCAGCGGGCTTTCCAAGCCCGAGGTGCAGGACATCATGGCGCAACAGACACCCCGTTCTCAGCGTCTGAAACTGGCCGACGATGTCATCCACAACGACGCGGATATGTCTGCGCTAACGGAACAGGTCGCGCAGCTGCACAGGCACTATTTGACGATAACAGCGGGAAGCGATTGACGACATGCGGCGCTTTATATATCGTTCCGAACCAAACCTAACCGGCACCTCGATTCTCCACGATGATTGACTACGAGTTTCCTCTGAATGAACGTGTGCGCACCATGCTGCGCCTGGAGGATCTCTTCTATCGGGTGGAATTATTTATCGCTCGCAACGACAGCATCGACCACCACGCCGCGCTCGGCGTGATATTCGAGATTCTCGAAGTGGCGGCACGCGCCGACCTCAAATCCGATCTGCTGCAAGAACTCGAACGTCAGAAAAAAATTCTCTCCGCGCTGCACAGCAACCCGGCCATCTCAGAAGCCGCACTGGAAGCGATCCTGAGCGAGATAGAAAATGCCAGCATGGACTTGCTCGCAATGAACGGAAAAATCGGCCAGCACCTGCGTGACAACGAATGGCTGATGGGCATCAAACAGCGTGCCTGTATTCCCGGTGGCGTGTGCGAATTCGATCTGCCGTCCTACCATTACTGGCAGCATCAGGATATCGAAACCAGACGCGAGCATTTGCTGTCCTGGCTCAACCCCATGCTGCCGCTGCGCGAAAGCCTGAGCATCATTCTCAAGCTGCTGCGCGAAAGCGACAAAGTACATCACTTCACCGCCATACAGGGCAATTTCCAACAGATGCAAGGCGGCAAAGTCGCGCAGATGTTGCGCATCCACCTTGAGCAGGCATTGCCGTGCATCCCCGAAGTCAGCGCCAACAAATATGCGTTAAACATCCGTTTCGTCACGGCCAACTACGCCGCCAAGACCACGCCCTACGATCAGGATGTTCCTTTCGATCTGACCTTCTGCTCTCTGTAATGTCTACTCAAAAACCACTCATCGTTGCCTGCCCGCAATGCGGCAAAGAACACGTCTGGGACACCGCCAACCGCTACCGTCCGTTTTGCAGCGAGCGCTGCAAAATGATCGATCTGGGCAAGTGGGCAAACGAAGAATATCGCGTCGAAGTGCGCGAAAAAGAATTGCCGGAAACAGATCACCAAGCCTGACGCAGCAAGGCAATACCATGCGCGCCGCGCTGCCATACGCTCTGCATATCCTCATGCGTCAAACCACCCAGCGCATACACCGGAATAGAAGCCCCCGCCGCAATCGCCGCAAAATTTTCCCAACCCAGATGCGGCGCACCCGGATGAGATTTGGTCGGCAACACCGGACTCAGCAGCGCGAAGTCGCAACCTAGATTTTCCGCACGGCGCAACTCCTCCGCGTTATGACACGACGCCGCGCACCAATCCACCATAGGGCGTTCAGTTAATCCGGCAAGTTGCGTTGAGGTCAGTTGCACACCGTCCGCCCCCACCTCTTGCGCCAACGTCACATCACCATTAAGCAGCACCTTCGCCCCGCGCGCATGAGCCAGCGCCACCACGCGCTGCGCCAATGCACGCAACTCGTCGTGCGAGAGATTCTTTTCGCGCAACTGCACCAGCCGCAAACCCATATCCAACTTGGCTTGTAGCTTTTCTAGAAACACCTCCACACCAAGCTCGGCAGCATTGCTGATCGCATACAACGAAGGCAATTCCAGCGCGCGCAGGATGGGGGTATTGGCGGGAAGTATCGGCGAAACCGAACATCTACTCCCCACTTTGCCAAAGGGGGGCTGGGGGGGATTTAATTGCCAAGCAAACTCCTGCCCCTCATGCGGATGCATCTCCCCGCTCCACTCTGTCACGCGGAAGAAACTCAGGCGCACCGTGGCATGCGGATAAGTGAATACTCGCGTGAGCCACGGGTAGGCGGTTTGCACTTCGATGCCGAGCTCTTCGCGCAGTTCGCGCACCAATGCATGATGCGCCGTTTCACCCGCTTCAACTTTGCCGCCGGGGAATTCCCAATAGCCCGCCCAGATTTTATCGGCGGGGCGTTGCGCGAGGAGGAAGGAGCCGTCGGGACGTTGCAGGACGGCGGCGGAAACTTCGACGATTTTTGTTTTTTCGGGCTGAGAGTTCAAGGTTGTGTCTCTAATTTTCAATTTTACTGAGGCTGTTCGTAGTGCATACCTGAGACCGTTCGTCCCGAACACCTAAAGTCCGTTCGTGGCGCATACATAAGACCGTTCGTCCCGAATACATAAAGTCCGTTCGTCCTGAGTGCCGCGCATAGCGCGGTGTATCGAAGGATGGGCGAAGCCCGCTGGTTTGTGTGCTCTACCGTTCGTGGTGAGCTTGTCGAACCATGAACATCTTTAAATCAACACCGTCGGGGGTAGCCCGACAGCTAGTCACTTTCTTTTGCTTCGCCAAAAAGAAAGTAACCAAAGAAAAGGCGACCCCGGTTTACCGCCCACTTCGTGGGTCCCCTGCGTTGCTCGACTGGTCAGGCGGCTGCGGAACTCGCGCTACGCGCTCAAACAGTCCTCGCCGACTACCCCTGACCAGCCTGCGCTACTCGGCGGCGCACAGGGGAAGGAAAGTCAAAACCCCAAGCCACAGCGTGGGCACTTCGTGCCCACGCTACTGAACTAAATAACAAAGGAGGGGACAACCGAATCACAGGTAATAATAAATATTTTTATTTTCCTTTAGTTTTTTCCGCATATTCTTTTAAAGCATCTGCGAATTTCACTAGAACATCGGTATCAATTTTTGAAGTTAATTTTTCAAAAACTTCTTGCATAGGCGTGCCATGATCATTTGTACCAAGAACCCTGATTGGGTTAGCTCCAAAGTTCTTAATTGAAGTTTCACGAAGCAGCTTTAGAAGCTCTTCATCTGCCCCCATTTCCTTCCTATAACCATAAAACGACTGAGCAGATGCCGATTTAAAAGCATAGTCTTGCTCCAAGCGCATAGCACGGGAATACTGCAGCGCAGAGAACCAAGTAAACCAAATTGCAGGGGATATTATCGCAACTCTAGAAACCACCCAGCTCAGCCATGTTTCGTTTGTTAATTTAGGAAAGTATTCGGGGAAAAACGTTGTCATCACCTCAAGCATTACCATTGCAATAATGCCCCAATAGAATGCCCTACTCCAAAACTGCCTTCCAATTTTATGCGACTGCTCTTGTTTGTTAAATGATGAAGCTAAACCAACTTTGCTAGCGCCTTCAAGCGTTGAATCTATCTCATCATTTCCTAGTTTCAAAATGATCAAATAAAGCACGTTGTGCAGCAACAAGCTCGTCAAGTATTTTTGTATACCTTGAGGCCTCTTCATTTTTTGCAGCCGCATTTGAAGCACTTCCCTCTGCACTAGCTTTTGCACTTGTTGCCTCTTGCAATACTTTATTTATTTCAAATGAAAGCTCTTTCACACTAGGAAGTGCGTCTTCTAAAGCTTTAAACTTATCCTGCAACAACCTAATTTCCTCAACCCTTTTAACTGCTTCAGAATATGTTTTAGAAATGGACTGTAGCGTTTCTTGTATTTCTGCAGAGCGTAACGGCCAACTCTCCAATACTGCTGCACCAGCTGGCAACAGCCATAGCATACTGCTCCTTATTCCCCACAACGAGTTAACAATATGAGGCAAATAGCCAGAGGGATTTGCACGCAATTGAATTGCGTGACTAGCCAATTGCTGGCACTGCGAAGTTACACCTGGCAAATGTACTGCCACCATTGCCATATCTGGATTGTCTTGCTGTTCCGCAATATTCAAAAATCTGATTACGTCATCAATCCCTCTGTCTATATGCCGAGAATCAATCGTGACTCCATTCATTATGAACGAAGGCGTTGCTTGACGCACTGACTCCCAAATGCTTTTTGCACTCTCTACCTGCAAAATACTCGACTCAAGTCCTATCGACATAACTACTCCCTTTTAAATTTATAGCTTGTGTGCCAATGTACCGGAGTTGGATTGCTTTGACTATGCGCAGTTGAAACGAGTGGGCACAACGTGCCCACTCTGCTGCTGGGTTTTAGGTTTTAGGTTTTAGGTTTTAGGTTTTAGGTTTTAGGTTTTAGGTTTTAAGTTTTAAGTTTTAGGTTTTAGGTTTTAAGTTTTAGGGTTTCGCTTTACCCTCCCCTGTTCCGCCACCGAGTAGCGGAGGCTGGTCAGGGGGTGTCGGCGAGGACTGTCTGAGCGCGTAGCGCGAGTTCCGCAGCCGCCTGACCAGTCGAGCAACGCAGGGAACCTCGAAGAGGTGGCGGATTGGGGGCGCCTTCTTTTTGGTTACTTTTTCTTGGCGAAGCAAGAAAAAGTGACTAGCTGTCGGGCTACCCCCGACGGTGTTGAATTTGTTTTGCTGGGTATCGCTGCGCTCAACCCAGCCTACAAACCAGCGGGCTTCGCCCATCCTTCGATACGGCTACGCCTACTCAGGACGAACGGTTCAAGGGGACTCACCACGAACAGCGACGAGAGGCTACCGCCTCCCTAATGCCTCCCGCACCAATCCCTCGCAAACTGCCCCGCCACCCGTCCACTGCGTGAACCACGCATGAGTGACCACTGCAACGCCGCCGTGCGCACTTCATCCGTCATGCCCTGCAGCCACCCGTGATGCGCCAGCCAATGCCCCGCCACCGCCAGATATTCATCCTGCGAAAACGGATAAAACGAAATCCACAGCCCGAAGCGCTCCGACAGCGATACTTTCTCTTCCACGCTTTCCGCCGGATGCACTTCGTCGCCGACATGCTTGGTAGCGAGGTTGTCTTGCATGTAGTCCGGCATCAAATGGCGGCGGTTCGAGGTCGCGTAGATGAGCAGGTTATCGGAGAACGCCACCAGATCGCCGTCCAGTGCGGCTTTGAGCGATTGATAGCCGGGCTCGGCATCGTTGAAAGAAAGGTCGTCGCAATACAGGATAAAACGCTCTTCCCGCCCCTGTACCAATCCGACGATATACGACAGGTCGATCAAGCCCTGCTTGTCGATCTGGATCACGCGCAGACCTTGCGCGGCATGTTCGTTCAACAGGGCTTTGACCAACGACGACTTGCCCGTGCCGCGTGCGCCGGAGAGCAGCACGTTGTTCGCGGTGCCGCCGCGCACGAATTGCAGGGTGTTCTGTTGGATTCGTTTCTTCTGGTCATCGATGCCAAGCAAATCGGCGAGCGCGATGCGCTGAAAGTTGGGTACGGGATGCAGGGTGCGTTGCTGGTGATCCCAGCGGAAGGCGGCGGCTGCATTCCAATCAGGAGCTTGCGGCTGCGCGCCGGGCAATACGTTTTCCAGGCGGGCGAGCAGGCCTTCGGCGCGGGTGAGGAAGTGATCGAGTTTATCCATAGGGTCTTTTGTTCCGGCGGGCAAGAAATAATCGCACCAATGTAGGAGCGGCTTCAGCCGCGAATAGTAAATCTTTCGCGGCTGAAGCCGCTCCTACAGAAACACAGCCGCACCAAACTTGCGTCCCCTGTGGTGAAACTTAGCTTCTGTAGCTCGCGTTGATCTTCACGTAGTCATACGAGAAGTCGCACGTCCACAGCGTGGCGTTCACCGCGCCGCGATTCAGCACTACGCGAATGGTGATGTCGCTTTGCTGCATCACGCGCTGGCCATCGGCTTCCTGATAGCTCGCGGCACGCCCACCGTTCTCGGCCACCAGCACATCGTCGAGGTACAGCTTCAACGTCTCAACATCGAGGTCGCCCACACCCGCATAGCCGATGGCCGCGAGGATGCGCCCGAGGTTGGGATCGGAAGCGAAGAAGGCGGTTTTAACCAAAGGAGAATGCGCGATGGCGTAGCCGATTTTTTTGCACTCGGCTTCGTCCTTACCGCCTTCGATCTGGATGGTGATGAACTTGGTCGCGCCTTCGCCGTCGCGCACGATGGCCTGCGCCAGTGCGGTGGCAACTTCGGTGACGACGGCTTGCAACACGGTACGGTTCGCGGCGTCGATTGCCACACCGCTTTTGCCGCTGGCGATGAGCATCAGCGCGTCGTTGGTGGAGGTGTCGCCGTCCACGGTGATACAGTTGAACGAACGGTTAGCCGCCTCGGACACGATCTGTTGCAACAACGGTGTTGCGATGGCGGCATCGGTGGCGATGTAGCCCAACATGGTCGCCATGTTGGGATGAATCATGCCGGAGCCTTTGGACATGCCGGTGACGGTGATGGTCTTGCCGTTAATCTGCACTTGACGCGACACGGCCTTGGCGACGATGTCGGTGGTCATGATGGCTTGCGACGCATCGAACCAGTTGTCGGCCTTCAAATTGGCGACGGCTTGCGGCATACCCGCGATGATTTTATCGACCGGCAGCGGCTCCATGATGACGCCGGTGGAGTACGGCAGCACTTGCTCGGGCGCACAGCCCAACAGCTTGGCCAGCGCCGCGCAGGTGCTGCGCGCGGCATCCATGCCCTGCTCGCCGGTTCCGGCATTGGCGTTGCCGGTGTTGACCACCAGCGCGCGGATGCCTTTGTTCGCGGCGAGATGTTCTTTGGCGACGATGACGGGTGCGGCACAGAAGCGGTTGGTGGTGAACACGCCCGCGACGGTTGCACCGTCATCCAGCTTGATGACCAGCAGGTCTTTGCGCTCGGCACGCTTGATGCCCGCTTCGGCGATACCCAAAGAAACGCCCGCAACGGGCAACAGTTGTGCCGCGACGGGCGCGGAGAGATTCACTGGCATGGAATAAACTCCTTAATCAATAACGACCGTGGGTCTGATAAATGTAGCTGTTCATTTCCAGCGACTGCGTGTTCATGCGCCGCACGATACCATGCACATGGCGCGCGATTCCGCGCATCACGTAGTACACGATGGAGGGTTGAGAATTCAGCAATGATTCGAAACGGGAGCGCTCCAGGATCAGAATCTTGCAGTCCGTCTTGGCGACGATGACAGCACTGATTTGCGACACATTGCCGCCGGAAAACCCGATGACGCCGGCCAGATCGCCCGACTGCAGATGAGTGAGCACCGTTTGATCAACGCCGCTATTGGCCATTACCGCGACATCGCCGCCACCCACAATCAGCAAGGATTCTTTCAGCTCGGTATCGCCCGGTTTGAGGATATTTTCTCCGGCTTTGTAATCCCGCACCGTGATCAAGCTTCCCAGCATTTCAATCTCGGAATCGCGCAATTCCTCGGACAAAGTAGAGTTACGCAAGGACTGCAAAACCAATTCATTCGTTACCATTTATTACCTTCCTGTCAAAGAAACGCCCGCAGCAGGCAACTTTTGTTGCCGCGACGGGCGAGGACATTCTCACCAACTGAAATATTTTTAAATCAATAACGACCGTGTGTCTTGTGGATGTAGTTATTCATCTCGACCGATTGTGTGTTCATGCGGCGCACGATGCCGTGCACATGGCGCACGATGCCGCGCATCACGTAGTACACGATGGCGGGCTGGGAGTTCAGCAGCGATTCGAAACGCGCGCGTTCCAGCACCAGCACTTTGCTGTCGGTCTTGGCTACAGTCGTCGCGCTGATCTGCATCACATTGCCGCCGACAAAACCGATGATTCCGGCCAGATCGCCGGTCTGGAGCATGTGCAGCGTCATTTGCTCGCCGCCGGTATTGGCGGTCGCTTCCACATCGCCGCTGCCCAAAATCAACAGAGCGTCTTTCAGTTCGGTATCGCCCGGCTTGAGAATGCTCTGCCCCGCCTTGTATTCGCGCACGGTGATCAGGCTTCCCAATAGCTCGATCTCGGAATCGCGCAATTCCTCGGACAAGGTGGAACAGCGCAATGCGTTCAATACCAATTCATTCGTTACCATTCGTTCTCTCCCCCGTATAGTAGTGGTGATTCAGCTTAATTTTCCGTGGCACTGCTTGTATTTCTTCCCGGAGCCGCACGGGCAGGGATCGTTGCGCCCGACCTTTTCCCCGCTGCGCACAAAGGGCTTGTGTTCGCCCTCTTCCTGCCCGCCCGAGGCCAGCGCCTCTTCGTAATCGGCGTGATGATACTGCACATTTTCCGGCGTGTGGGGGGCTTCAACCGCCTCGACTTCTTCGCTGCTGCGGATCTGCACATTCATCAGTGTTTGCGTGACATCGCGCTTGATGCTTTCCAGCATATTGGAGAACAGCTCGAATGCTTCGCGCTTGTATTCCTGCTTGGGATTCTTCTGCGCATAGCCGCGCAGATGGATGCCCTGGCGCAGGTGATCCAGCGCGGCCAGATGTTCGCGCCAGTGCGTGTCCAAACTTTGCAGCATCACGATGCGCTCATAGCCGTGCATGACTTCGGCGCTGACAGTGTCGATCTTGGCCTGATATTGCTGCTGCGCCGCATCCATCACACGGGTGCGTATGCCTTGCTCGTCCAACTGCTTGTCTTGCTCCAGCCATTGCGCCAGCGGCAGGGTCAACTGGTATTCCGCAGCCAGAGATTTTTCCAGTGCGGGCACATCCCATTGCTCTTCCATGCTGTGCGGCGGAATAAATTCGCTGACAGCATCGTTGACCACGTTATCGCGCATCGCGCTGATCGTCTCGGAGATATCTTCGCTTTCCAGCAACTCGTTGCGCTGCTGGTAAATCACCTTGCGCTGATCGTTGGCCACGTCGTCGTATTCGAGAATCTGCTTGCGCATATCGAAGTTGCGCGCCTCGACTTTGCGCTGCGCATTTTCGATGGCGCGGGTCACCCAGACATGCTCAATCGCTTCGCCTTCCGGCAACTTGAATTTGTTCATGATCGCGGCGACGCGATCCGACGCGAAGATGCGCAGCAGCGGGTCTTCCAGCGACAAGTAGAAACGGCTGGAACCCGGGTCGCCCTGGCGTCCGGCGCGTCCGCGCAACTGGTTGTCCACACGGCGCGATTCGTGGCGCTCGGTGCCGATGATATGCAGACCGCCGCTCGCGACGACCTGCTCGTGTATCGGCTGCCACGCGGCCTTTAATTCGGTCACGCGTTGCTCGCGCGCCGCCGCATCCATACTCTCGTCCATGCGCACCAGCTCGATGGGTTTTTCCACGTTGCCGCCCAGCACGATGTCGGTTCCGCGCCCCGCCATGTTGGTGGCGATGGTGATCATCTTCGGACTGCCCGCCTGCGCGATGATCTCGGCCTCGCGCGCATGCTGCTTGGCATTCAATACCTGATGCGGCAGTTTTTCTTTATCCAGCAGACTGGACAACAACTCGGAGGTCTCGATGGAGGTCGTGCCCACCAGCACTGGCTGGCCGCGTTCGTAACAATCGCGCACATCGGCGATCACCGCCGCATACTTCTCATTGGTCGACAGGTAAACCTTGTCCATCAGGTCTTTGCGCACGGTCGGACGATGCGGCGGAATGATGACCGTTTCCAAATTGTAGATGGACTGGAACTCGTAGGCCTCGGTATCCGCCGTGCCCGTCATACCGGCCAGCTTGTTATACATGCGGAAATAGTTCTGGAAGGTGATGGAAGCCAGCGTCTGATTCTCTTTCTGGATCTCCACGCCTTCTTTCGCCTCTACCGCCTGATGCAGGCCGTCCGACCAGCGCCGCCCCGACATCAGACGCCCGGTGAATTCGTCCACGATGACCACTTCGCCGTTTTGCACGACATAGTGCTGGTCGCGGAAATATAAATTATGTGCGCGCAAGCCCGCATAGAGATGATGGATCAGGGTGATATTGGCGGGGTCGTACAAGCTGCCGCCGGCGGGCAGCAGCCCGGCCTGCGCGAGCAACTGCTCGGCACGCTCGTGCCCGGCTTCGCTCAACAAAATCTGGTGGTTCTTTTCGTCCACGCTGAAATCGCCCGCGCCTTCTTCCTCTTTCTGGCGCACCAGATGCGGCACGATCTTGTTCATTTGCAGATACACATCGAGATTGTCTTCGGCCTGGCCGGAGATGATCAGCGGCGTGCGCGCCTCGTCGATCAGGATCGAATCCACCTCGTCGACGATGGCGAAATTCAGCCCGTGCTGGAAACGTTCATTCGCCTGTGCCGCCATGTTGTCGCGCAGATAGTCGAAGCCGAATTCGTTGTTGGTGCCGTAGGTGATGTCAGCCGCATAAGCTGCCTGTTTATCGGCGTGATCCATGTTCGACAGGATGACGCCGACCGACAAACCGAGGAAACGATACAGACGCCCCATCCACTCGGCGTCGCGCGCAGCGAGATAGTCGTTCACGGTGACCACATGCACGCCTTTGCCGGACAAGGCGTTCAGATACGCGGGCAGTGTCGCCATCAATGTTTTGCCTTCGCCGGTGCGCATCTCGGCGATTTTGCCGTAGTGCAGCACCATGCCGCCGACCAGTTGCACGTCGAAATGGCGCATCTGCAATGCACGCCGTCCGCCTTCGCGCACCACGGCAAAAGCCTCCGGCAACAAGATATCCAGCGTCTCGCCCTGCTGTACGCGTTGCTTGAACTGCGCGGTCTTGTTTCTCAGCTCGTCGTCAGTCAGCGCGGCAATGCCGGCTTCCAGCGCGTTGATGGCATCTACGTTACGGCGGTATTGTTTAAGCAGGCGGTCATTGCGGCTACCGAATACACTTTTCAGCAATTTGGAAATCATGTTCTTAATTTACTCTGTAACTACAGCGACTGAATAATAAAAAAGGGGGAGGCAAAATCCCCCGCCCTTATTGCATAAATAACTTGTTTCAACTTGCGGCTTTTTGCAGGAAACGCACCGGGTTTTGGGCGAGACCTTTATATCTCACTTCAAAATGCAGGTGATTGCCGGTGGAACGTCCGGTGCTTCCCACTCTGGATATAATCTGCCCGCGCCGCACCACGGCACCAACCTTGGTCAGCAACTTCGACGCATGCGCATAGCGCGTGACCACATCGTTGCCGTGGTCGATCTCGACCATATTGCCGTACTGCGGATGATAGTCCGCATACACCACCACGCCGCCTGCCGAAGCGTATACCGGCGTACCCGCCGGCACCATGTAGTCCACCCCTTCATGCATGGCACTCTTTCCGGTAAAGGGGTCGATGCGCCATCCAAAGTTGGAGGAATACCAGCCTTCAGTGATCGGTGCCACCGAAGGCAACAGCCTTTTGCTCAAACTATCCTGCATCAGCAGCGTCTCCAGCGCGACCAGCTTATCGCTACGGTCGCTCAATAAAGTGGAGAGACTGGCAAGCTGCTGGTTCATATTATCCAGAGACACATCCGCCTGCATTGGCGCAGGCAGATAAGGACCGCCCTGCGCCGGAGTCTGCTCGAAAGAAAATTCCTGCGGCTTCATGCCGGTCATCTTGGCCAGACGTGCACCCAAGGTATCCAGACGCAACAACTGCGCCTGCATCTGCCCGAGCCGTTTGGCCATCGTATCCATGCTCTCATGCAGATAGGCTTGCTGCTTTTGCTGCTCGTCCTGCTGGGCGCTGGCGAGCCATGCGCGCAACTCGTTGCTGATGCTGCCGGGTTGCAGGCGCACGATGGCATATTGCGCCGTCAGCACGGCGCCGACGAACAGAACCAAAGCCAAAGCCACTACCGCAAACAAATGCGTTCTGGTGAGCGTAATGCTACGAGCTTTTGCCAACTGACTGGAAACTAGAATAATATTCATGCCTCCCCTTTCCTATATTTAATCCCTTGCCGCCGTGCCACACCGCCTGAATACTTTCCTAAGCTCCAGCCGCGAACTGAGCCAACTTACGCATAAAGCGCGCCAGCTCATGACCCTGCAACAGCATTTCGAGCTTGTCGTTCCGCCCTCTCTGCAGCGGGGTTGCCGCGTGATGCATCTTGAGCGACAAACGCTGACTGTCGCTGCCGATAACGGCGCAATCGCAGCCAAATTACGTCAAATGACCGCAGAGCTAGCCCTCCAACTCCAGCAGAGGGGTGTCGAGGTTACTGTAATTCAAGTACAGGTGCAAGTTAGCGCCCCGCCCATCACACCGCCGCCCAAGGCACCGTCCCTAAGTCAATCCGGGAAAAATCAGCTCGCCAAATTCGCAGACAAACTGGCTGACTCGCCGTTAAAAACCGCCCTGAACAGATTGACCCGCCGCAATTAGAGCATCATCCGCCAACCTGTCAGCACATAGCGTTCCAGCAAAAACAATACGCCGAACACCAGCAGCGTGACGACGCCGAAGCGCACGACCTGCCACGCGAAGCGCAAATAACGCTGCTGGCGGGTAAACAGATACATGCCACCAGACAGGACAATGATCAACGCCGACAGTATCAGAAACAAACGCAGTGCCAGCATACCCCCGCCCCCTTAGGCTAAACGGCTTGCAATTGCAGACGCAGGAAATCCGGCGCTTCTTCGTGCTTGTCGAAAGTGACGAATTCCCAGGCAGATTCGTCTGCCAGCATGGCGCGCAGCAGCGCATTGTTCAGCGCATGGCCGGATTTAAAGCCGGAGAATGCACCGATCAGCGGATGCCCCAGCAGATAAAGATCGCCGATGGCGTCCAATACCTTGTGCTTGACGAACTCATCCTCGAAACGCAGACCGTCCGGGTTGATGACGCGGTATTCATCCATCACGATGGCGTTATCCAGATTGCCGCCGAGAGCCAACCCCTGGGAACGCATGTATTCGACATCCTGCATAAAACCGAAGGTGCGCGCGCGGCTCACTTCCTTGATATAGGAATGCTCACCCAGATCGACCGTCACGTTCTGCTTGCTATTGGCGAATACCGGATGGGTGAAATTGATGGTGAAGTTCAATTTGTAACCGTTGAACGGGTCGAAGCGTACCCATTTATCCCCGTCCCTGACCTCCACGGTCTTTTTGATGCGGATAAATTTTTTAGCCGCAGATTGCTCGACGATGCCGGCAGATTGCAGCAAAAAGACAAACGTTCCCGCACTGCCATCCATGATGGGCAGCTCGGAACTGCTCAATTCCACGATGACATTGTCGATACCCAGCCCGGCCAATGCGGACATCAGATGCTCGACCGTCGCCACGCGCGCACCGTTGGCCTCCAGACACGTCGACAGACGGGTATCGTGAACCGCATACGCTTCGGCACGGATATCCACAGGTTGCGGCAGATCGACGCGACGAAATACGATGCCACTGTTGACGGGTGCGGGGCATAAAGTCAGATAGACTTTTTCACCCGTGTGCAGACCGACGCCTGTCGCCTGTACTGTCGTTTTTAGCGTGCGCTGCTTGACCATTTCTTCTCTTCGTAAATGCCGACAAATTAGGCGCGCAGTTTAACACAGCCGGTCAGTACACCCCGACCAGCCGCGCCCAACATTGCGCCGCTTTCGCTCAGTCTGCCTGTTTGCGCAGGAACGACGGGATATCCAGCGTCTCCACACCCGACTGCTTCATGGCTTCCACCGTGGCCGCATGATGGCGTCCGGTGCGCATCACAGCCGGCATATCCAGTTCGCGATAATCGACCATAGGAACGTCGTGCGTACCCGTGCGCAACTGGACTTGCGGAACCAGCATTGGCTTCGGCTTTTTGCTTGCGATTGATCCCAGACCCGTTGCCACGATGGTCACGCGCAGTTCGTCGCCCATCGCCTCATCGAACACCGAGCCCACGATCACGGTCGCTTCCGATGCGGCAAATTGGAAACAATTCATGACTTCGTGCAACTCTTCCAGCGTGAGGCTGCTGCTGGATGTGATATTCACCAGCACACCGCGCGCGCCGGACAGATCCACATCGTCCAGCAAAGGGCTGGCAATCGCCTGCTCGGCCGCTTTTTTGGCACGGTTTTCTCCGGTCGCAGTCGCGGCACCCATCATCGCCATGCCATTTTCGGACATCAGTGTGCATACATCGGCGAAGTCCACGTTGACCATACCGGGCACGTTGATGACTTCGGCAATACCTGCTACCGCGCCTTGCAACACACCGTTTGCCGCTTTGAATGCGGCGGGCAGCGTAGTCTTGCCGCCCAGCACTTCCATCAGTTTTGCATTCGGCACGATGATGAGTGAATCGACATAAGTCGCCAGCTCTTCAATACCGTTTTGCGCCAGCGTCATACGCTTGCCTTCGAACACGAACGGCTTGGTCACCACGGCAACTGTCAGGATGCCCATTTCCTTCGCCACTTGCGCCACCACAGGAGCCGCACCGGTACCGGTACCGCCGCCCATACCGGCAGTGATAAAAACCATGTTTGCGCCGCTGATGATCTCGGCAATACGCTCGCGGTCTTCTTCAGCCGCTTCACGACCCACTTCAGGCTTGGCACCCGCGCCCAGTCCCTTGGTCAACGCAGAACCGATCTGCAACTGCATGCGCGCTTTGCTGCGTTTGAGCGCTTGCGCATCGGTATTGATTGCGATGAACTCGACACCCTGCACGCCCTGTTCGATCATGTGATCAACCGCATTGCCGCCGCAGCCGCCCACACCGATTACCTTGATTACAGCCCCTTGTGGTTGCGCATCCATTAATTCAAACATTGTTTTCTCCTTATTAAATTACAAACTAATACCCTGAACTCAAACACCCAAATCAAACCTCTAAAAACTTTGCCCGGCGCCATCGCCGCCTCAAACAACCCATCAAAAATTCCCCTGAAACCATTCCTTCATGCGTACCATGACGTCCTTGAATGAACTCGACTGCATGCGCGTGACCTCGTGCTTTTGCTGCTGCTCCAAACCGTACAACAACAGCCCTACACCCGTTGCGAAGCGCGGCGTCTTCACCACATCGGACAAACCGCCGACGTAACGCGGCAAACCCAGACGCACCGGCAAATGAAACACCTCCTCGCCCAATTCGACCATGCCGCGCATCGCGCTGCTTCCTCCGGTCAGGACGATGCCGGACGACAGCAAGTCTTCGAATCCGCTGCGCCGCAATTCCGCCTGCACCAGCGAATACAACTCTTCCACGCGCGGCTCGATAACATCCGCCAAGGTCTGGCGCGACAAGGTACGCACATCGCGTTCGCCCACGCCGGGCACCTCGATAGGCGCATCGTCGGCCAGTTGGCGCAACGCGCAGCCGTATTTGATCTTGATGTCT
This sequence comes from Gallionellaceae bacterium, assembly GCA_041659125.1. Lineage (GTDB taxonomy): Bacteria > Pseudomonadota > Gammaproteobacteria > Burkholderiales > Gallionellaceae > PALSA-1006. The sequence goes on from JBAZYW010000006.1 coordinate 26,729, forward strand.
TCCGCATCCTTGGTCGGCGTGCGCATGGCCATCGCGATATCGTTGGTGATCTGGTCGCCCGCGATCGGAATCACGGCGGTATGGCGAATCGCTCCGCCGGTAAAAATCGCCACGTCGGTGGTGCCGCCGCCGATGTCCACCAGACACACACCCAGATCTTTTTCATCTTCGGCCAACACCGCCCGGCTCGATGCCAACGGTTGCAGAATCATCTCGTTCACCGACAGGCCGCAACGATGCACGCACTTCAGAATGTTCTGCACCGCCGCCACCGCGCCGGTCACGATATGCACTTCAACCTCAAGACGCATGCCGCTCATGCCCAGCGGTTTTTTGATGCCCTCCTGCCCGTCGATACTGAATTCCTGCGCGAGGATATGCAGCATCGTCTGGTCGCCCGGCAGACTGATCGAACTGGCCGTTTCCACCACGCGGTCGATATCCGGCTGCGTCACTTCTTTGTCTTTGATGCGCACCATGCCGTTGGCATTCGAGCTGCGGATATGGCCGCCCGCGATACCGGTATAGACCTCGCGTATCTTGCAGTCCGCCATCAGCTCGGCCTCTTCCAGAGAGCGCTGTATCGCGGCCACCGTCGCATCAATGTTCACCACCATGCCTTTTTTCATGCCGGAAGACTCGTGCATACCGACGCCAATCACCTCCAGCGTGCCTTCCGGTTTGACCTCGGCGACGATGGTGACGATCTTCGATGTTCCGATGTCCAAACCAACGATCAAGTTTTTAACTTCTCTATTTTTGCTCATCGTATCTATCCCCTAAACCTTATTTCCCGAAGTCTGCTTGCCCTGCACTTCTGCCCCGTTCGGCAGATAGGCGGCAAAACCATTGCGATAGCGCAAATCGACATGCGTCACCGCATGCGACAGCGTAGCCAAGCTGTACGGATACACCTCGACAAAACGCGCCAAACGTTGCTGCATCTGCTCGCGCCCCAACTCCAACACCATGCCGTTGCTCAGCCGCACTTGCCACGCGAAACGCGGCGACAGACTGAGCTGCGTAATCTCCTGTTGCAGCGGTAGCAATTCTTTGCTCAGCTCGATATACATCCCCGCCATCTGCGCGGACATATTTGCCTGGCCGATAAACACGGGCAATGTTTGCTTGCTCACCGCAGCGAACGCCTCGCCGTATGTGTTCACCAAGGCCGATTCATTCAAGCGCGCCAACGCCACCTGTTCCTCAATTTCGACTTCCAGACTCCACGGGAACTTTCTGCGCACGCTTACTTTGCGCACCCACGGCAATTGTTCAAAGGCGACCCGCGCACGATTTATATCCACCGTAAAAAAATTGCCGTGCACCTGCTCGCGCACCACGCGCTCTATCAACTCGACCGGCACCTGCTGCGGCACCACACTCAGTTCCACGGCGTTAAGCGGGAACACCGGCAGATGCAACACATGGCGCGCCGCGCCGTACAGCACGAGCAACAGACTGAGGCCAAACAGCAGGTTGGCGACAGTGCGCAGCAGAGGTGCGTTACCCCACATGCGCCGCCCCCAATATCTGCAACACCAGCTGCTCGAAACTAATACCCGCCTGACGTGCGCCCATCGGCACCAGACTGTGGTCGGTCATACCGGGCGAAGTGTTCATCTCCAGAAAATACGGCTGCCCGCTCTTGTCGATGATCAGATCAACACGAGCCCAACCGCTACAGCCTAGAACGTTGAACGAACGCAGCACGATATCCGCGAAACGCTGTTCCATTTCGTCCGGCAAACCCGGGCAGGTGTATTTCGTATCGTCAGCCAGATATTTGGCGTCATAGTCATAGAACTCGTGCGGCGTCTCGATGCGTATCGAAGGCAACA
>JBAZYW010000007.1:0-24883 GCA_041659125.1 Gallionellaceae bacterium
GCTGTTCGAGTATCTGCTGCAAGTGCCGGCGAACCGTATCGGCTACACCGCGATGGATCTCGGGCAGTTGAAGATTTTGCAGGAGGTCATCACGCTGTCGGTGTTTGTGCCGTTCGCGGTGCTGTAGATGGGGCAACCGTTGAAGATGGATTATCTGTATGCGGCGCTGTGTATGATGGGCGCGGTGTATTTTATTTTTAGAAATTAATTGCGGCTGTAGGAGCGTGCCTTGCGCGCGAACATTTTGAATCGCGTGCAAGGCACGCTCCTACAGTTAGCACGGTGAAATTGAACATGAGCAAAGCAAAACACATCCACATCCTCGGCATCTGCGGCACTTTCATGGGCGGCATCGCGGCTATCGCCAAGCAGTCTGGCTATCGCGTCACGGGCTGCGATGCAAATGTTTATCCGCCGATGAGCACGCAGCTCGAAGCGCAGGGTATCGAACTGATCGAGGGCTTCGGCGTGGAGCAGCTTGAGCTCCAGCCGGATATGTTCGTCATCGGCAACGTGGTGTCGCGCGGCAATCCGCTGATGGAAGAAATACTCAACCGCAATCTGCCCTATGCCTCCGGCCCGCAATGGCTGGCGGATACGCTGCTGCGCGACAAGTGGGTGCTGGGCGTGGCGGGTACGCACGGCAAGACCACGACCACTTCGATGCTGGCGTGGATACTGGAATATGCGGGGTTGAATCCCGGCTTTTTGATCGGCGGCGTGCCGCAGAATTTCGGCATCTCCGCGCGCATCACCGAGTCGCCTTTCTTCGTGATCGAGGCGGACGAATACGACACTGCCTTTTTCGACAAGCGTTCCAAGTTCGTGCATTACCGCCCGCGCACCGCGATCCTCAACAACCTCGAATTCGACCACGCCGACATTTTTCCCGACCTCGCCGCCATTGAGACGCAGTTCCACCATCTGGTGCGCAGCGTACCGGGCAACGGCTTGGTGGTGAGCAACGGACGCGAGGAATCGCTGACGCGCGTGATCAAGCGCGGTTGCTGGACGCCGGTGGAAAAATTCGGCTGCAATGACGGCTGGAATATCGACGATGACAACCGCGTGACGCTGAACGGAGTCGCGCAGGGCACGCTGCAATGGGAACTGTTCGGCGAACACAACCGCATGAACGCGCTCGCCGCTCTTTCCGCAGCACGCCACGCGGGCGTTCCCGTGGCACAGGGCTTGGCCGCACTTGCAGAATTCAAAAATGTGAAACGCCGCATGGAAGTGCGCGGCACGGTCAACGGCATCACCGTGTACGACGACTTCGCACATCACCCCACCGCCATCGACACCACCGTCGCGGGACTGCGCCGCAAGGTGGGCAAGGCGCGCATCCTCGCCGTGCTGGAGCCGCGCTCCAACACCATGAAGCTGGGCGTGATGAAGGACGCATTGCCCGGCAGCCTGAAAGATGCAGACCTGACCTTTTGCTACGCAGGGAATCTGGGCTGGGATGCGCGCGGCGCACTCGCGCCGCTGGGCGACAAGGCGGTGGTGAAAGACGATCTCAACGAACTGATAGAAGCCATCGCTGCCGCCGCAAAATCAGGCGACCAGATTCTGGTGATGAGCAACGGTGGGTTCGGCGGGATACATGAGAAACTGTTGAAGCGACTAGGCTGATTTATCGCACTATTGATTTGAAATATGTGACTGCCCTGCCCGAAAGTCACCCCTTGTACTCACAGGTTTTATTGCACCAGATACTCTATCACCTCTGTGGGCCCATCGCTGAACGGCTGGCCCAGACTGATCGCCCCCGTACCGTGCAGCATGATCTCCTGATGCGCGAGATGGATCACCTGATTGTCGCTGAATCGGATGTAGGTGCCGTTGGCGCTGTGGTCGGTGATAACAAATTTCCCGAAGCTGAATTCGATGCGCGCATGCTGACGCGAGGCGAAGGTGCTTTGGATGACGAGTTCGCAGGTGTCGCCGCGACCGAGCACGATGCTTTTGTGCTGTTCGTCGATAGTCGTGACCTGTTGGCGATAGCGCAGGAGCAACTCGTGGCGCGCCTCCGAAGGTTTGCGGAATTGCGGCAAACCGATGCGCGTGCTCAGGGTATCGTCCTGTTCCCAGTTGACCTGAAACACATCGAGCGCTTCTTCCTTGCCGCGAAATTCCGCACGCGAGACGTGACGCACTCTGCCGCGTAATTCTTCGGGCAGCGCATCCGCCGCCGCTTGTGTGGTCAATATCTGGCGCGCGCGCGTGATCGAGGCGACACGCGCGGCGACATTGACCGCATCGCCGAATACGTCGCTGCCTTCGCAAATGACATCGCCATAGTGAAAACCGATGCGGATATAGAGGGTGCGTTCGCCGCCCGGACGTTCGCGCTCGACGGCCACTTGCATCGCGCAGGCGGCTTCAAGTGCGGCGGAAGGGGAGTGGAAGGTACACATGATCTCGTCGCCGATGGTCTTGATCAGCGTGCCTTGATGCGATTCCAATTCCTGAATCATGACATCCAGACACTTCGTCACAAGGCTCAATGCCTGCACATCGCCCAGCTTGTCGTACAGGGCAGTGCTGCCGCTGATATCGGCAAACAGAATGGCGAGTTTTGTGTGCTGCGGCGAGTTGTTCATATCATCCGTTCGCTCCGAACATCATGCGCTTCGCCACGAATCTTTTCGCCGACGGCAGACGCCCCAACATGGACAGAGCCCATCCGCGCCCGCTGTTGAGCAGCGGCAGATCGTTGGAGAAAATGCGCACCAGTCCATCGGTGAAGCCGATGCCCGCATTGCGGTCGACACAGCGCGACTTGCGGTAGTCCGCCAGCATCGCGGCGGAGCCGAGCGCCGACGGCTGCGCGCGCAATATGATGCGCGCCAGTTCCCATGCATCGCGCACACCCATGTTGAATCCCTGTCCGGCGACCGGATGCAAGGTTTGCGCGGCATTGCCGATGAGTACGGTATGCGGCAGCGTGGTGTCGGGCGCACGCTTGAGGCGCAGCGGAAAGCTGCTGCGTTTGCCGACAGTGATAAACGCGCCGACGGCGTCGCCGAAGTGGTTGTGCAGCTCGGCGAGGAAGGTTGCTTCGTCCCATTGCAGCATGGCTTGCGCCTGTTCGTGCGAGCCTGTCCACACGATCTCGTAGCCGTCTTTATAGGGTAGCAGTGCGACCGGGCCTTGCGCGGTGAAGCGCTCGAAGGCGGTGTCGGACTGAGGGTCGGAGCAAGTGATGTGGGCGATAACGGCGCTCTGACCGTATTCGCTGATTTTCGGCGGGTGCGTCGCCTCAAGCAGTTTCCCGCCGTCGGCCACCACAGCGAGGCGCGCATTGAGTTGTTGTTCGCGACCGGCATGTTGGTAGGTGAGCGTTGCACCATCGGCAGCACTATCCAGACGGTTCACGCTGGCGCATTCCAGATACGTGACTTCGGTTTGCAGCAACGCCTGATGCAGTGCGGCTTGCAAAGCCGGATAGGGCAACACGTAACCCAGCTCCGGCACTTTCATTTCGGAGGCATGCAGCAGAGTACAGCCGGAAGTGTCTTTTTGCGAAACATGGATGGTATGGATGGGCGAAACCTGCGCGATGTGTTTCCACACACCGAGTTTGTCGAGTAGCAAACGGCTGCCGTAGGACAACGCCAGCGCGCGCGGATCGGCGTTCTGCTCTTCGGCCTTGCGCGCTTCGAGCACCACGATGCTCAGGCCGCTATCGCGCAATGCCAACGCGAGCGCGGTTCCCACCGGGCCGCCGCCGATGATGGCGATGTCGCAGTTTTCATTCATGGCGCATGATCTCCTCGATTTCAGCCACCGTCTTCGGCGCGGCCTGTGTGAGCACTTCATTACCCCGAGCAGTGATGAGTATATCGTCTTCGATGCGTATGCCGATGTTCCACAAAGCGCGCGGCACGTTGTCGCCGGGACGGATGTAGCAGCCGGGCTCAACGGTAAGCGTCATGCCGGGTTGCAAGGGTCGCCATTCCCCGCCGATTTTGTATTCACCGACATCGTGTACGTCCATGCCCAGCCAGTGGCCGGTGCGGTGCATGTAGAACTGTTTGTAGCTCTCGGTTTCCAGCACGGATTCCAGCGAGCCTTGGCATAGCTTGAGGTCGATAAAGCCTTGTGCCAATACCTTCAATGCGGCTTCGTGCGGCGCGTTCCAGGTATTGCCCGGAAGGGCTGCGGCGATGGCGGCCAGTTGTGCGGCCAGCACGATTTCGTAAACGTCTTTTTGCGCGGCACTGAATTTGCCGTTGACCGGGAAGGTGCGCGTGATGTCGGCGGCGTAGCTGTCGAGTTCGCAGCCCGCGTCGATGAGCAGCAGGTCGCCGTCGTTCAGCCGCGCGTTGTTGCCGACGTAGTGTAGGGTGCAGGCATTGCCGCCGCCCGCTATGATGCTGGTGTACGACGGTTGGCGCGCACCTTGGCGGCAAAACTCATGCAGGAATTCGGCTTCGATTTCGTATTCAAACTGGCCGGGGCGAGTGTGGCGCATGGCGCGGCGGTGCGCGGCGCAGGAGATGGCGGCAGCGCGGCGCATGATGTCCAGCTCGTGCGTATCCTTGAGCAGACGCATCTCGTCGAGCAATTCGCGCACATCGCGGATTTCAACGGGGGCGAGGATGCCGCTGCGCGCTTTGGCCTTGACCGCCGCGCGAATTTTGATGATGCGCGCATCCCAGGCGGCATCCGCGCCGAGCGGGTAAAACAGCGTAGTCTGGTTGCCCATCAGTTCGGTCAGTTTTTCGTCCAGTTGCGCGATCGGATAGGCGGCGTCAAAACCGAAATGCGCGCGCGCGGCCTCGGGGCCGTAGCGGAAGCCGTCCCAGATTTCGCGCTCCAGATTTTTTTCGCGGCAGAACAAAATGCTTTGCGGCGTTTCGCCGCCGAGCAAGACCAGCACCGCTTCCGGCTCGACAAAGCCGCTGAGGTAATAGAAATGGCTGTCGTGGCGGTAGTCGTAATGCGTGTCGGCGTTGCGCGCGGTTTCCGGCGCGGTGGGGATGACCGCGATGCCTTGCCGCATCTTGGCTTGCAGGCGTTCGCGACGATCGGCGTAGGGCGTAGGTGTCATGGACGGATGATAAACCGATTTATGCGCTGCATGCGCAGGCTCAATGCAGCCACCCTCCCGCGCGGAGAATACCGACGACGCCCACCAGCACCCAGAACAGGTTGAGCGTGGTATAGGCCGCGTCTTTTTTGAGCAGCGCGCACCAGGACAGCATCACCGCGTCGATGGTATTGAACGTCCATACGAACATGAACGGGCTGGCCGGCCCCATCCAGCTCACCAGCGAAAAACTGAAGATGCGCATGAGCACCCCGGTCATCTCGATGTGTTTGAGGTATTTCAGGACAAAACGGTTTGTGGTGGCGATTGGCATGATGTCGTTGGCTTTCAGGTTGAGGAGTACAGTTGCTGATCAAGTTCTTGCAGGCGTTGCGGAGTGCCGACATCGACCCACGTGCCGCGATGATGTTCGCCGCTCACTTTGCCCAACGCGATCTGTTCGCGCAATAACGGGGCAAGCGGCGCTTTGCTGCCGCGCGGAATGCCTGCGAACAGTTGCGGTTTATACAGGCCGATGCCGCTGAAGGTGAGTTGTAGCGAGCCGTTAGTCGTTAGTCGCTGGTCGTTAATTGGCAAGATGCGTCTATCTTGCAGCAAGAAATCGCCTTGGGGATGATGGGTGGGGTTATCTACCAGCACCAAATGAGCGTTGTCCTGATTGCTTTGCATCTGTGCGGCAAGCGCCGGGAGTTGCGCGAAATCGTAGTCGCAATAGATGTCGCCGTTGACCACAACAAAGGGTTCGTCACCCAGCAACGGCAATGCGAATGCGATACCCCCTGCTGTTTCCAGCGCCGTACCTTCATCCGAATAGAGGATCGTCGCGCCAAACTGCCTGCCGTCACTCAGGGCTTGTTCGATCTGTGCGCCAAGGTGGGCATGGTTAATAACAAGCTCGGTGATGCCCGCGCGCACCAAGTGCTCGATGTGCCACACGATGAGAGGCTTGCCGCCTGCCTGCAGCAAGGGCTTGGGCGTGTGGTCGGTGAGCGGACGCATGCGCTCTCCGCGTCCTGCCGCCAAAATCATAGCCTTCAAAATAAACACCTGATGAAAATAGCACCGCTACTTCCTCTTTTTTCAAGAGTGAGCAAAAGGTTCGTGCTGAATTGCAGCTTCAAAATGTGTAGCCCTCTTGCTGTATTTGAGGCTCTAATTCATCCAATAAATTAAGCAGCGGTTTGAGGTCGATGTAGCGCACACAGGCACGGCGCAGATAGTCCATCACCAACGGCATATCTTTCAAATAACCTTCTTTGCCGTCGCGGTGATACAAGCGCGCAAAGATGCCCAACACCTTGATATGGCGCTGCACGCCCATCATCTCGTAGTCGCGGTAGAACTCGCCGAAATCCTCGCGCACCGGCAGTCCGGCTTTGCGGGCACTTTCCCAATAACGGATGAGCCAATCTATGATGTCCGCCTCCTCCCATTTGACGTAGGCATCCTTGAACAGGGAAGCGAGGTCGTAGGTGATGGGGCCGTACACGGCGTCTTGAAAATCGAGGATGCCGGGATTCGGCTCACTCAACATCAAATTCCTGGAATGGTAGTCGCGGTGCACGTACACACACGGCTGCGCCAGATTGTTGGCGAGGATGCGCGTAAACACCTCTTCCAGCTTGGCCTGTTGTTTGGCGTTGAGCGTCACGCCCAGATGCCTGGAAATGTACCACTCCGGAAACAGATTCAGCTCGCGGCGCAACAGTGCCTCGTCGTAAGGTGGCAATTCGTTTTCGCGCGAGGCGAGCTGGATCTTGATGAGCGCATCGGTCGCCGCGCCGTAAAGCTGGCGCGCGCTCTTTGCATCGAGCGCTTGCAGGTAAGTGGTGTTGCCGAGATCGGACAGCAGCAAAAAACCCTGCGCCAAGTCCTGCGCATAGACATGCGGCACATGCGTGCCCGCGCCTTCGAACAGCTTGCCGATGTGCAGAAAGGGTTTGCAATCCTCATGTTGCGGGGGCGCATCCATCACCACCTTGGTGCTGCCGTCGGCAAAGGTGGCACGGAAGTAGCGGCGGAAGCTGGCATCGGCCGAGGCCGGAGCCAGAGTAAAGGTTTGCTGCGGATTCAAGCTGGAAAGCCACTCGGTAAGCTGTTGTTGACGTTGCATCGGTTTGCCTTAATTGTGGATTTGTGCGATTTTAGCACCTTAATTTATCCGCTCGGCATCATGCGTTTTCGCTTTCACTCTGTTTTTCTTCTCGGTCTCGGCTTGTTTTCGCAGCATATCCAAGCTGCGGAACCCTTATTGCCTGCGTTGCCTGCAAGTGCCGTCGGTATTGCCAGTCCGGCATTAGCTGCGAATACCGGCAAGGCCGCCACCGCCTCTGACAAGACCGTTTATATCGAGGCACAGAAAGTAGAAAAGACGGGGGAATGGAGGCGCATGGCAATGTCGAATTGCAGCAAGGCAATCAAAAAATCTACGCCGATCATATGTTTTATGAGCAAACAACGGGCGATCTTTCGGCCAACGGATCGGTTCGCATAGTGCAGCCTAATGCAACGGTATCAGGCCCCGATCTGAAAATGAATATGGACAGCCATGTCGGTGAAATGAATCTGCCGCTATTTCAATTAAAACAGCCGAACCAGAGCGATGCGCGTGGTTCGGCGAAAATAATGCGCAGTTCCGGAAGCCTGAACTACGAATACGAAAATGCCACGTATACAACCTGTCCGGCAGGAAACGACGACTGGTTGTTGAATATGTCCCGATTGGAGATCGATCGGGGAACTCAGATTGGAATAGCGCATAACGCCTGGGTCGAATTCAAAAGTGTACCCTTGCTATACACGCCCTGGATGAATTTCCCGCTGGACGGAAGACGGCTTTCTGGTTTCTTGGGACCTGTTTATGGTGTCACAGGCTCCGGAGGAGCGGAAATCACTCTCCCCTATTACTGGAATATCGCCCCCAATTACGATGCGACGATAGCGCCGCGCTTGATGGACAAGCGCGGGATCTTGCTGAATGAAGAGTTCCGTTATATGGGGGAAAGTTATTCGGGAGAAATGCACTTCGATACTATTCGGACCGACAAAATTACGAAAACAACTCGGTCTCGTTCCGCCTTTAAACATTCTCAAAATCTGGGTGGCGGGTTCAGTACCATGATGGACTTTAACCGTGTATCGGATGACGCATATTTTCGCGATCTGTCGAATACCGTATATGGCGCAACTCAGACGCAATTAGAAAGCGTAGGGGAATTATCGTATGCCGCTGACTGGTGGAATGCCTCGATAAAAGCGCAGACATTTCAAACTTTGCAAAATCCATTCGCGCCGGTGGCGATCCCCTATCAACGTTGGCCGCAAATCAACTTAACTGCACAGAAGGGGTTCGGTGACAGTCTGGTTAGCATGGAAAACGAATATGTGGATTTCCATCATCCCACCAAAGTTAATGGTCGGCGCATGGTTCTTTATCCCTCTATAGTTTATGACCTGATATCCGATCCCGGATTCTATCTAAAACCCAAGCTGGGCATTCATAACACGCAATATGCAATGGGAATTAACGACAATGGGGGCATTCCACATTTTTCCAGAACATTGCCCATTTTCAGCCTGGATAGCGGTATGACGTTCGAGCGAGATATGACGCTGGGTAGCGGTGAATATTTACAGACACTGGAACCTCGCGCGTACTACGTGAACATTCCCTACCAATATCAAGATTTTTTGCCGAATTATGATTCACCGCCAAAACCGTTCAACTTTACTCAAATGTTTACGGAAAATCGTTTCTTTGGCAATGACCGAATAAGCGATGCAAACATGGTGACAGTGGCATTGACCTCGCGTCTGATTGACAACGCCGGGGGGATGGAGCGCTTGCGCGTAGCAGTGGGGGAGCGGCTTAGTTTCGAGACGCAAAAGATGTATCCTGACACAAATAATCGATCTAAAATTTTACTTGAAGCAGGCGGGAGAGTTACTAATGCGCTGACTTTGAATGGGCTTCTCGAGTATGACCCCAACACTGCTCACACGCTATCGTATAACGCTACAGGGGGCTACACACCTGAAACAGGGAAAGTGCTGAATCTCGGTTATCGCTACACCCGCGTGGGAGATATTCCAGAAAACGATGTACGCCAAACCGATTTTTCCATCCAGTGGCCGTTAATCAGGAATTGGCATCTGGTTTCCCGTTTGACTTTTTCGTTGAACGAAAGACGGATTCTAGAGGAATTAGCCGGGCTTGAGTATAATCAATCATGTTGGATACTGCGCCTGGTGGCACAAAAATTCCCAATCCCTGGCCAACATACTTCCACGGGAATATTCATGCAATTAGAGCTACGGGATCTTGTTGCTGTGGGATCCGATCCGCTCACTGCCTTACGCACGAGCATTCCCGGATATTCCAAGTTGGGAACCCCTTCCACCGACCAGTCGGCGCAAGGCCTGCAGTAACCTATTCACGTTATTTAATTCAATCGAGAGAAGTCATGGCGCGTAAGAAAGCAGGACAAGTTTTGTTATGGATGTTATTTGCAGTGATTTCGTGCGCTCAGGCTGCGGAAATCCCGCCGCCGTTACAACCCTTGGATCATATTGTTGTGGTAGTGAACGAGGATGTCATTACGCGACACGACTTGGATACGCGTATTGCTGTGGTGGTGAGCCAACTGAAAAAGCAAGGCACCCCCTTGCCGGAATCGGCAGTGCTGGAGAAGCAGATATTAGAACGCATGATTGGTGATCTGTTGCAGTTGCAATTCGCCAAAGAGACCGGCTTGCGCGTGGACGACGCCATGTTGGATAAGACGTTAGGCAGGATCGCGCAACAAAATAAACTGGCTTCGCTGGCGGCGTTCCGCGCCAAAATCGAACAGGAAGGCATCAACTTCAATAAGTTCCGCGAAGAGATCCGTACCGAGATTCTAACCACCCGCCTGCGTGAACGCGAGGTTGACAGCAAGCTCGTCATTAGCGACAACGAAATCGAGAATTATTTAGCCAACCAGTCCAAACAGGCGGGCAAAGGCGAAGAGCTGAAATTGGCGCACATCATGGTGGTCGTTCCGGAACAGGCCAGTGCCGAAAAGATCCAGACCTACAAGCAGCGTGCTGAACAGGCGCTGGCAAAGCTGCGCGGTGGCGCATCTTTTGCCCAAGTGGCAGCGGGATTTTCCGATGCACAAGACGCGCTAAAAGGAGGAGAGCTCGGCTGGAGGCCGTCCGAGCGTCTGCCGCCTTTATTCGCCGAGCCTTTGTTGAAAATGAAACCGGGTGAGTTCACTGAAATATTGCGCAGCCCGAACGGATTTCACATTCTCAAGTTGCTGGAACGGCGCAGCAAGGATGCGCCTGTCTTGATCACGCAAACCCATGCGCGTCATATTTTGATCAAGACCAGCGAATTGGTGTCCGAGAATGAAGCAAAGATTCGTTTATCGGAGATCAAGCAGCGCATCGACAAGGGGGCTGATTTTGCCGAACAGGCAAAGTTATATTCCGAGGACGGTAGCGCGGCCCAAGGCGGTGATTTAAGTTGGCTCTCGCCCGGCGAAACCGTGCCGGAATTCGAAGGGCCGATGGATGCGCTGAAGGTCGGGCAGATCAGCGGTCTGGTGCAATCCGGTTTCGGTTGGCACCTTATTCAGGTGCTGGAGCGTCGCAATACCGACGTAAGTGCGGAACAGAAGAAGCAACAAGCGCGCAATGCTATCCGCACCTTCCGCTCAGAAGAGGCATTCCAAGACTGGTTGCGCCAGTTGCGCGACCGTGCCTTCATCGAATATCGCACCCCGAACAAGTGAGACCGCAACCTCTCGCCATCACCCCCGGCGAACCCGCAGGCATCGGCCCGGATCTGTGCCTGCAACTGGCGGGGCACGCGCAGCCCTTGGTGGTGATCGCAGACAAGTCGCTTTTGCAACAGCGTGCAAGGCAACTCGGCATCAATGCCGCATTGCATGACTACACGCCCGCCACCCCGCATGTACCCAACAAATTAAGCGTGCTGCATATCCCCTTGGCAAGCACCGTTCAGGCAGGGAAGCTAACCCCCGCAAACAGCCCTTACGTGCTGGCAACTTTGCGCCGTGCTGTACAAGGCTGTCAGTCCGGCGAATTTTCTGGCATGGTCACTGCACCCGTACACAAGGGGGTTATCAACGACGCGGGCATCCCCTTCACCGGACATACCGAATTCCTCGCCGAGCTGACACACACACCGCAAGTGGTGATGATGCTGGCGGGAGGAGGCATGCGCGTGGCGCTGGCGACCACCCACCTGCCGTTGCGCGAAGTGGCCGATGCCATCACCGCACCGTTACTGGAAAGCGTGTTGCGCATCCTGCACCGCGACCTGCAACGCCGCTTTGGGTTGGCTCAGCCACGCATCCTCGTTGCCGGACTCAATCCCCATGCCGGAGAAAGCGGACACCTCGGACGCGAAGAGATCGAAGTGATGATCCCCGTGCTGGACAAACTGCGCGCCGGGGGCCTCAACGTGAGCGCGCCGCTGCCCGCCGACACCCTGTTCGCCGCACACCGGCTGCGCGAATGCGACGCGGTATTGGCGATGTATCACGACCAAGGTCTGCCCGTGCTAAAACACGCCAGCTTCGGCGAGGGAGTAAATATCACTCTCGGCCTGCCGATCATCCGCACCTCGGTTGATCACGGCACCGCGCTGGAGCTGGCGGGCACGGGCAAGGCCGATGCCGGCAGTTTATTGGAGGCCATTAAAGTGGCCATAGAGATGGTGCAATATGAGCGCGCATAAAGCCCTTAAACGTTTCGGCCAGAATTTTCTCGTCGATCAAAATATCATTGCCGACATTGTGCGCGCGATTCGTCCTGCAGCGGATGACAACATGGTGGAAATCGGTCCCGGGCTGGGCGCGTTGACGCGCCCGTTATTGAAACATCTGCACAAACTGCACGTGGTGGAAATCGACCGCAACATCATTGCGCAACTGAAGACGGATTATCCGCAGGACAAGATCGTCATTCACGAAGGCGATGCTTTGAAATTCGATATTGCCGGATTGCCCGCACCGCTGCGCATCGTCGGCAACCTGCCGTATAACATCTCGTCGCCACTGCTGTTTCATTTTGCCGATTATGCGGCGCGCATCACCGACATGCATTTCATGTTGCAGAACGAGGTGGTGGAGCGCATGGTGGCCGCACCGTCCACACCGGAATACGGGCGCTTGTCTGTGATGCTGCAATACCGCTTCCACATGGAAAAGCTGCTCGACGTACCACCGGAATCGTTTCGCCCTGCCCCCAAAGTCGATTCGGCTATCGTGCGTATGATTCCGATGACGCCGCAAGAAATTCTGGTAAAAGACGAGGCGCTGTTTGCCGAGGTGGTTATGGCGGCCTTTGGCCAGCGCCGCAAAACCTTGCGTAACACGCTGCGCGGACGCCTGACCGAAGAGAATTTTGCCCGGCTCGGCATCGATGCGCAGTTGCGCGCGGAAAATCTGGGTTGGCAGGAATATGCCCGGATTGCCAATTGGCTGGGAGAGCAGGAAGTTATTAAGCCGATCTAATTGCAAAACAAATGTTTTGGTCATAAAGTACGCGCCTGAAACGTAACACTAACCACAAATCAAGGAGGATTGAATATGCAAAAGTGTGAAAAGAAGGGGGCAATTTTTATTGCTATCGGGATTCTATTTTTTTGCGCATCGTTCTATTTCTTCGTGACTGCCACAGGCATTATCCTGATGGCGATGGCGATTGCCATCACCGGATACGGTGCAGGCAGCGTGATGGATTCTCCCTGTGGCATGGTGAAGAAGTAGCACTTTCGCTGCAGTTGTAATTCCCGGTTTTCAATCGCTCTTCCCCCTGTTCATTTGCAGGGGGAAGAGCGATTTCAGTTAGAATCACGCCTCGTCCCTAATTTATAGTTCCTGTCCTATGCCTGATATTCCACCTATTGTCATGACCTTTGCGGCAACAGACCCGAGTGGCGGTGCGGGCATGCAGGCCGATATTTTGACCATCGCGAGTATGGGTTGCCATCCGCTATCGGTGGTCACCGCCATCACGGTGCAGGACACCAGCGGCGTGGATGACGTGCAGCCGATGGATGCCGAATGGGTAGTCGATCAGGCGCGCACGGTGCTGGAAGACATGCCGGTCGCCGCGTTCAAAATCGGCTTGCTCGGCAGCGTGGAAAATATTGCGGCCATTGCCGAGATCGTCTCGGACTATCCCGACATCCCGTTAGTGTTCGATCCGGTGCTGGCTTCGGGTCGCGGCGATGAGCTGGCGAATGAAGATATGCTGGCTGCGCTGCGCGAATTGTTGTTGCCGCAAACCACCATTCTCACGCCGAACAGCATGGAAGCGCGGCGTTTGATTGTGGATGAAGACAACGAAAAAGACGATCCAAATCTCAATGAGTGCGCCAAACGCATCATCCAGCTCGGCTGCGAATATGTGCTGATTACCGGTACGCATGAGCACACGCCCAAGGTCATCAACAACCTGTATGGAGAGCGCGGCTTAGTGCGCAGCGACAACTGGCCGCGTTTGCCGGGTATTTATCACGGCTCGGGATGCACCTTGGCTGCGGCAATTGCCGCGCTGCTGGCCAACGGCCTGCCGATGGAAGAAGCAGTGCGCGAAGCGCAGGAGTACACGTGGGAAGCATTGAAATACGGTTTCCGTCCCGGCATGGGTCAGCACATTCCCGACCGTCTGTTTTGGGCGCGCGATGAAGACGAGGATGAGTCGGAAACTCGCCATTAAAGGGTTGTACGCCATCACGCCGGATGAATTGAATACGGCGGAGTTGCTACGCAAGACACGCTTGGCGCTACAGGGCGGCACCGCTGTTTTGCAATACCGCAACAAACTCGCCGATGCCAATTTGCAGCTGGAGCAGGCACTGGCACTGCGTCAACTGACGCGAGAGTTTGGCGCCACTTTCATCGTCAACGACAACACGCGTTTGGCATTGCAAGCGGATGCGGACGGTGTGCATCTGGGCGGCGATGATGGCAGTGTGGCCGCAGCGCGTATGATTTTGGGCCGCGCAAAAATCATCGGCGTGTCTTGCTATAATCGCGCACCTCTGGCCGCAGAGGCGGTGAAGCTGGGAGCGGATTACGTGGCATTCGGTGCGTTCTTTCCTTCCGGCGTCAAACCCGATGCGGTACGCGCGGAGCCTGAATTATTGGAGTGGGCGCGACGGGAATTGAACGTGCCGCTGGTGGCGATAGGCGGCATCACTTTAAGCAATGGCGCAGTACTGCTGCGCGCCGGAGCACACGCGCTAGCGGTGATCTCGGCAATATTTGATGCGGCAGATATCCGGTCTTCCGCGCAAGAATTTTCAACCCTTATTAACAAGGTTCGGCATGACATCTCAAAATCAAACGTTATTTGACCAGTCTCAACGCATCATCCCCGGCGGCGTTAATTCGCCGGTGCGCGCGTTCAAATCGGTGGGCGGTACACCGCTGTTCTTCAAGCGCGGCAAGGGCGCTTACGTGTGGGATGCGGACGACAAGCGTTACATCGACTACGTCAATTCCTGGGGCCCGATGATCGTGGGTCATTGCCATCCCGAAGTGGTGAAAGCCGTGCAGACGGCCGCAGCGGAAGGCTTGGGTTTCGGCGCACCGACGGCTTCAGAACTGGAAATTGCCGAATTGTTGTGCAAGATTTTGCCGAGTCTGGAAATGGTGCGTTTGGTCAGTTCCGGCACCGAGGCGACGATGACGGCAATTCGTCTGGCCCGCGGCTTCACCGGACGTTCGCGTATCATCAAATTTGAAGGTTGTTACCACGGCCACTCCGACGGCTTGCTGGTCAAGGCCGGTTCCGGCGCGCTGACTTTCGGTCAGCCCAGCTCTTCCGGCGTGCCCGCCGAAATCGCTGCACTGACCACGGTGCTGGATTACAACGATGCGCCCGGATTGGAAAAAGCCTTCGCCGAATATGGCAACGAAATTGCGGCGGTAATCGTCGAGCCGGTGGCGGGCAACATGAACCTGATTTTGCCCAAGCGCGAATTCCTCGATGCGATGCGCAAGTTGTGCACTAAGCACGGCGCGGTGCTGATTCTGGACGAAGTGATGTCCGGCTTCCGCGTCGGTTTGCAGGGCGCGCACGGTCACTACGGCATCAAGCCGGATCTGATTACACTGGGTAAGGTGATGGGCGGCGGCCTGCCTGCCGCAGCCTTCGGCGGACGCCGCGACATCATGCAATGCTTAGCGCCTTTGGGTGCGGTGTACCAAGCGGGCACGCTATCCGGCAACCCGGTGGCCGTGGCGGCAGGTCTGACCACGCTGAAGTTAGTACAAGCTCCCGGCTTCTACGAGCGCCTGACGCAACTGGCAAAACAAATGACCGAAGGGCTGAGCGCAAGCGCCGCTAAACACGGCATCCCGTTCAGTGCGCAATCCATCGGCAGCATGTTCGGCCTGTATTTCAGCAGCAAAGTGCCGACCTCCTATGCCGAAGTGATGGCCAGCGACAAAGCTGCATTCAACCGCTTCTTCCACGCCATGCTGGATGAGGGCGTGTACCTTGCGCCATCGGCGTTTGAAGCCGTATTCGTCTCCGCCGCACATACCGAAGCCGACATCGCCGCGACTATCGCGGCGGCGGATAAAATTTTCGCGGCCTGGAAATAATGGGACTCTTCTCCAAAGCGGCCTTTTTCACCACGGTCAATCACATGCGCGACCTGCCGCTGCACGGCGGCAAAGAGGTCGCGTTTGTCGGTCGCTCCAATGCGGGCAAATCGAGCGCGATCAACACGCTCGCCAACCATGTGCGCCTGGCTTTCACCAGCAAGACGCCGGGTCGCACGCAGCACCTCAATTATTTCTCGCTGGGCGACAACAAATTTCTGGTCGACCTGCCGGGTTACGGTTATGCCAAAGTGCCGCCCGATGTACAGCAGCATTGGGAAGCCCTGCTAAGTCAGTATTTACAAACCCGCGAATACTTGTGCGGTCTGGTGGTCATCATGGACTCCCGCCATCCGATGCAACCGCTGGATGAACAGATGCTGCAATGGTTCTCCGAAACCGGCAAACCTGTACATATTCTGCTAACCAAGTCGGATAAGCTGAACCGTCAGCAGTCCACACAGACCTTGCGCGAAGTGAAGGCTTACGTGGCCGAGCATTTTCCGTTTTGCTCGGTGCAGCTCTTCTCCAGCCTGAAAAAGCAAGGTATGGAAGAGGCCGAAGCGGTGATTGCCGGTTGGTTGGCTAGCGAAGAGGAATGACAGACAAAAAAAGGCCCCTGAACCAAAGGGGGAGGTTAGGGGCCTAAGTCTTAACGTTTAGGGGTTAAGACACCTGCTCAGGGAGGAGAAACAGGAGATGACTCACATCATCTGCATACTCAGACGGGACGATTTATAAATAGTTCAAAAATTTTGAAAATATTTTGAGGAACATATGCAAACACTCGGACAATATCCACACAAAAGAATGCGCCGCATGCGCCGTGACCAGTTTTCACGGGACTTGATGCGAGAGCACATACTCACTTCGGCAGATTTCATCTACCCGGTTTTCGTGCTCGAAGGCACAAATAAAGTTGAAGATGTGAAGTCCATGCCGGGCGTCCAGCGCAAAACTTTAGACTTGCTGCTGAAGGACGCCGAACAATGCGTCAAGCTGGGCATCCCCGTGATGGCGATATTCCCGGTCATCGAAGCGCCGCTGAAAAGTCTGGATGCGCGCGAAGCTTTCAACCCGAATGGCCTCGTGCCGCGTGTGATTGCCGCGCTGAAAAAGAACTTCCCCGAACTCGGCATCATGACCGACATCGCCCTCGACCCCTACACCAGCCACGGGCAGGACGGCCTCATCGACGACAGCGGCTACGTGCTCAACGACGAAACCATCGCCGTGCTGACCAAGCAGGCGCAGTGCCACGCCGCAGCGGGCGCTGACATCGTCGCCCCTTCCGACATGATGGATGGACGCATCGGCGCAGTGCGCGCCGCGCTGGATGCCAACGGCCACATCCACACCCGCATCATGGCCTACTCCGCCAAATACGCCTCCAGCTTCTACGGCCCGTTCCGCGACGCTGTCGGCTCCAGCGGCAACCTCGGTAGCGGCAACAAATACACCTACCAGATGGACCCCGCCAACTCCGACGAAGCCCTATGGGAAGTCGGCCTCGACTTGCAGGAAGGCGCGGACATGGTCATGGTCAAACCCGGCATGCCGTATTTGGACATCGTGCGCCGCGTGAAAGACGAATTCAAAGCGCCCACCTTCGTGTACCAAGTGAGCGGCGAATACGCCATGCTCAAAGCCGCCGCACAGAACGGCTGGCTGAACGAAGAAGCCTGTGTGCTGGAGTCACTGCTGGCGTTCAAGCGTGCGGGTGCGGATGGGATACTGACTTACTTTGCGATTGATGCGGCGCGGTGGTTGAAAGCCGCTCACAAGTAACAGAAAAGTACAAATGCCTGGTAGTTCGCAGAACATGAATCTGGAGGGTGTTGTAGCGACACATTGGAAAGACGTACCCGCAAAGGCGATGGTCTATCCGGGATTTAGCACACGACTTCTATGGTCTGAGCCGACTGGACGCAAGGCGCTTATTTTTGAAATTGCTCCGGGTGCGATATATCCTGACCTTGATGTACATGCGCCGGGAGCTGAAGAAGTGTTTGTCGTTTCAGGCGATTTTTGTGACGGCAAAAATACTTACCCAGCTGGAACTTTTATTCACCATCCTGCAGGTAGCTCGCATGTTCCGCAGTCAAAGGATGGTTGCATGCTGTTTGTGTTTTTCCCGGAAGGTTAAATTTCATTGTTCACAGGATGGATTGCGCAACGCGAAACCCATCCTAAATCAACCCGCCAACAACCCCTCCACCGCCCCAATGTCCGCATGCGTCTCGGGATGGCGGCTGCCGCTGTGGCGCGCATTTTCCGGCAATACGATGATGTGCATCTGGGTGCCGGATTCTCCGGTCAGGGTATAGCTCGGCACGCTTTCTTCGTGTCCGCCCACACGCACTTTCCATTCCCCGTCTTCAAACTCGATATTGTGCTTGAGCAGGAATAGCAGCACGGCTTTGGCGTCGTCGCTGAACAGCATGAGGTTGATGTCGGAGAGTTCGCCGGCTGTGCCGCTTAGCACCGAACCGGTAAGGTAAGGATTGAATTCGGCCAGCAGGCGCATAGCGGCGAGCGCTTCTGCGCGTAACTGAAACAGAATAGCGGGATGGCTTTCATGCTGATAAAGCGCGCGGTAGCTGTGCAGCGCTTCTTCCACCTCATGATTGCTGGGCAGGTGTTGCGTGTCCGCCGCGCCGAGCTGCTTGGCCGCTTTGCGTTTGGCGAATGCGAAGTCGGTGATGCCGCCCTCTGCAATCAAGCGGGCAGAGAGGTGTGCGAGTTGCTCGCGCATGAGGTCGCGGCGTTGGGGGTGTGGTTTGCTCATCAGAAAAGTTGGTCTTTGACCGAGTCGATACGTTCGGCACTTTCTCCCGACTGCGCGTCGCCCGCTGCCGCAGGAACATTTTCCTGATAGAAATACTCCACTCGCCCACCATTCGGATCGCGCAAACCCTGATCATTGATACGCACGGTCACCATGTTATCCGGCATGGTGTATTCGGCTTCTGGCACGTCCTTCAGTACCTTTTCCATGTAGCTCATCCACATCGGGAGCGCCGCGCCTCCTCCGGTTTCTTTGTCGCCCAGACTGCGCGGCGTGTCGAAACCTATCCACGATATGGCGACGATGGTCGGCTGGAATCCGCAGAACCATGCATCCATCGAATCGCTGGTGGTGCCGGTCTTGCCCGCGAGATCTTGCCGTCCCAGAGTCATGGCGCGCACGGCGGTGCCGTGGCGCACCACGTCTTGCATCATGCTGACCATGGTGTAGGCATTGCGCACGTCGATGACCTGCTCCGCGCCGCCGCCCGCCACGACGGCTGCTGACTGACTAAGCAGCTTGCCTTGCGCGTCTTCGATGCGATCAATGAAATACGGCATGATGCGGTAGCCGCCGTTGGCGAAAACGGAGTATCCCGTCAGCAGCTGCATGGGCGTAACGGAACCTGCACCCAGCGCCATGGTGAGGTAGGGGCCGTGCTTGTCCTTATCGAAACCGAACTTGGTGATGTAGTCCTGGGCGTATTCCGGGCCGATGGCCTGAAGAATACGGATAGACACCAGATTTTTCGACTTGATCAAACCCTGGCGCATGCGCATGGGGCCGTCGAAATTGTCGTCGTAGTTTTTAGGTTGCCACGGCTGGTCGCCCGTCTGCGCGGCGTCGAAGACCAGCGGGGCATCGTTGATCACCGACGCGGGGGTGAAACCCTTTTCCAGAGCGGCGGAATAGATAAACGGCTTGAAGCCCGAGCCGGGTTGACGCCAAGCCTGGGTGACGTGGTTGAACTGGTTGTGGTTGAAATCAAAACCGCCCACCAGCGCATAAATCTGACCGTTGCGCGGGCTGGCGGAGACAAAGGCAGATTCGACCTGAGGAATCTGCGCGATCTGCCAGTTGTCTTTTTCGTTCTTCTGCACGCGTATCAGAGAGCCGACCCGGATGCGCTGGTTCCAAGAAAGCTTGTCACCCAGAGAGCGCTGGGCGAAACGCAATCCTTCACCGCTGATCTCGACGTTCAGCCCGCCTTTCGCATAGGCTTTAACCGCTTTCGGGCTGACCGATTCGACGATGGCGGGAATCAAATCGTCGCTGTCGGAGACCTCCTGCAACGCCTCTTCCATAAACTCTTCGCTCTTGTCTTTGCGCAAGTCGATAAAACCTTCCGGCCCGCGATAGCCGTGGCGGCTGTCATATT
Organism: Gallionellaceae bacterium; assembly: GCA_041659125.1. Classification (GTDB taxonomy): domain Bacteria; phylum Pseudomonadota; class Gammaproteobacteria; order Burkholderiales; family Gallionellaceae; genus PALSA-1006. The sequence goes on from JBAZYW010000007.1 coordinate 19,857, forward strand.
CCAGCACGCCGCTGCGCACGGCCGCATAAGCGGCAGCCTGATCTTGCTGGCGGATGGTGGTATAGACGTTATAACCCTGGGTGTAAGTGTCTTCCTGATAGCGTTCGTACATCACCTGGCGCACCATTTCGGCCAGATAATCGGCTTTGAGCGGGAATTCCTGATTGCCGTGTTTGGCGACAAAACGTTCAAGTTGGGCCGCTTCAAGCTGGGCGGAATCGATAAATCCAAGCTCGTGCATGCGCCGCAGCACATACATCTGGCGCAGCTTGGCGCGCTTGGGGTTCACCACCGGATTAAACGCCGAGGGCGCTTTGGGCAGACCCGCCAGCATGGCCATTTCCGCGACGCTGAGTTGAGCCAGCGGTTTGCCGTAATATATTTGCGCCGCAGCAGCAAAGCCGTAGGAGCGCTGGCCCAGATAAATCTGGTTGATGTACAGCTGCAAAATTTCATCTTTGCTCAGGTTGTGTTCGATCTTGAACGCGAGCAGCATTTCATTGAACTTGCGCGTCAGGGTCTTTTCTTTGGACAAGAAGAAATTCCGTGCGACTTGCATGGTGATCGTGCTGGCACCTTGTTTCACCCCGCCGGAAACGAAGTTGGAAAAAGCCGCGCGCAGCACGCCTATGTAATCGACACCACCGTGTTCGTAGAAACGGTCATCTTCGGCAGCCAGAATGGCTTTCTTCATGAGATCGGGAACTTCATCGATCTTGATCAGTTCGCGCCGCTCTTCGCCGAACTCGCCGATCAGCATGCCTTCCGCGCTGAACACACGCAACGGCACTTTCGGACGGTAATCGGTCAGGACTTCCAGAGAGGGCAGCGTGGGATAGGTCAGCATCGCCGCAAAGATAACGACCAGCAAGGGCAATAGCGGTAAAGCGAGTACGGCAAGAGCGGGAAGAAACCACCAACGAGATGTCATGACAGGTAAAGATTAGTTATATAGTCGGATTATATCGACTCTGCGCCCGCAAAATAAGCCTACAGCGAAAACAGGCTGGCCTCGCTTGCTTTTAAGAAGCCTTTACAGTACCTTGCCCGCCTTGCTGGGGGTCTTCGCAGCGTTGCAAATGCGAAGTGAGACACACCCTTTGAACCTGTACGGGTAATGCCGTCGTAGGGAAGCGTCTTTGGATGCCTCCCGAATTTTGGAGCACCAAACCATGAATGCCAATTCCCCGTTTTTAAGCCAATCCGCCCATGTTGATGAGGCGGCGGTTAAGCCCTTACCCAATTCGCGCAAGATATATGTCGAAGGTTCGCGTCCCGACATCCGCGTGCCGATGCGCGAGATCAGCCAGGATGAAACGCCTGCCAGCATGGGCGCCGAAGTCAATCCGCCGATCTATGTGTACGACTGCTCCGGCCCCTATACCGACCCTGCGGTGAAGATCGACATCCGCTCCGGTCTGGCCGAGATGCGTGCCGTCTGGATCGCGGAACGCAACGATACCGAGCCGCTGACCCAGCTCACCTCCGACTATGGCCGCCAGCGCCTGCACGACCCCGAGCTGGCAGCGATGCGTTTCAACCTGACGCATACGCCGCGCAAAGCCAAGCCCGGCAAGAACGTGACGCAGATGCACTACGCGCGTCAGGGCATCATCACGCCGGAGATGGAATACATCGCGATTCGCGAGAATCAAAAGCGCGACGGGCTTTCCGCCATGATGCTGCAACAGCATCCGGGCGAGAATTTCGGCTCACCTATGCCCAAACAGATCACGCCGGAATTTGTGCGCAGCGAAGTCGCTTTGGGCCGCGCCGTGATCACTGCCAACATCAACCATCCCGAAGTCGAGCCGATGATCATCGGGCGCAACTTTCTGGTGAAGATCAACGCCAACATCGGCAACTCCGCGCTGGGTTCGAGCATTCAGGAGGAAGTGGAGAAGATGACCTGGGCGATACGCTGGGGCGGCGACACGGTGATGGATTTGTCCACCGGCAAACACATCCACGAAACGCGCGAATGGATCATCCGCAATTCGCCCGTGCCCATCGGCACCGTGCCGATTTATCAGGCGTTGGAAAAGGTGAACGGCAAAGCTGAAGATCTGACTTGGGAGATATTCCGCGACACGCTGATTGAGCAAGCCGAACAAGGCGTGGACTATTTCACCATCCATGCGGGCGTGCTGCTGCGCTACATTCCGATGACCGCGAACCGCATGACCGGCATCGTGTCGCGCGGCGGCTCCATTCTGGCTAAGTGGTGCTTGGCGCATCACAAAGAAAATTTCCTCTACACGCACTTCGAGGAAATCTGCGAAATCATGAAGGCTTACGACGTGACCTTCTCGCTCGGCGACGGCCTGCGTCCCGGCTCGATCTATGATGCCAACGACGAAGCACAATTGGGCGAACTCAAGACGCTGGGCGAGTTGACGCAAATCGCGTGGAAGCACGATGTACAAGTCATCATCGAAGGCCCCGGCCATGTGCCGATGCACATGATCAAAGAGAACATGGATCTGCAATTGAAGCTGTGCCACGAAGCTCCGTTCTACACGCTAGGCCCGCTCACCATGGACATCGCCCCGGGCTACGACCACATCACCAGCGCCATCGGTGCGGCGATGATAGGCTGGTTCGGCACGGCCATGCTGTGCTACGTCACGCCCAAAGATCATCTGGGCTTACCCAACAAGGCCGATGTGAAAGAAGGCATCATCGCCTACAAGATCGCCGCCCACGCCGCCGACTTGGCCAAGGGCCACCCCGGCGCGCAAGTGCGCGACAATGCCATGAGCAAGGCGCGCTTCGAATTCCGCTGGGAAGACCAGTTTAACTTGGGCCTCGACCCGGATCGCGCGCGCGAATTCCACGACGAAACCCTGCCCAAAGAATCCGCCAAGATCGCGCACTTCTGCTCCATGTGTGGCCCGCATTTTTGCTCGATGAAAATCTCGCAGGACGTGCGCGACTTCGCGGCGAAGGAAGGCATCGCCGAAGCGGAAGCACTGGCAAAAGGCATGGAAGTGAAGTCCATCGAGTTCGTGCAGCAGGGCGCGCAGGTTTATCACAAGGCGTAACGATGGAGTGTCGTGCCGGGTGCGGCGCATGCTGCATCGCCCCTTCTATCACCTCTCCGCTGCCGGGCATGCCGCACGGTAAACCTGCCGGCGTACGCTGCGCTCAGCTTGACGATAACGAGCGTTGTGCCGTATTCGGCAGTACGGCGCGCCCATCCTTTTGCGGGGGACTACAGCCTTCGTCAGAAATGTGCGGCACATCGCGCGAACAGGCTTTGCTCTGGCTGAATAATTTGGAGAAGGTCACGCGCCCCTCGGTATAATCGCACCATGCAACATTCCTCAACTATTTCCGCCGAAATTACCTCCGCTTCCACCTGCACCGGACACTGCACCACGGTGCTGGGCGACGATGTGTGCCGCAGTTGTCTGCGCACCTTTGAAGAGATTACGCGCTGGGTGGAAATGAGCGAGGAAGAACGTATTCAGGTAAATACGCGCATCTCCATCGAACAATCACGGACACGAAAATAATTATGGATTTGGATATTCTGCTGCTCATTAAGGCCGCCATTCTCGGCCTCGTCGAAGGTTTTACCGAATTCCTGCCCATCTCCAGCACCGGGCATTTGATTGTGGTGGGCGATCTGCTGAACTTCAACGACGAACGCGGCAAGCTGTTCGAGATCGTCATTCAGTCGGCGGCCATTCTCGCCGTGATGTGGGAGTATCGCGCCAAGATCGCCACGGTGCTGGGCGGTGTGACACGCGAACGCCAGGCGCAAATGTTCGTGATGAATTTATTCATCGCTTTCCTGCCGCTCGCCATACTGGGACTGCTCTTCGGCAAACACATCAAAGCGCTATTGTTTAATCCGGTCACGGTCGGGGTCACTTCCATCATCGGTGCGATATTCATCCTGTGGGCGGAGCGGCGCAAGCACACGGTGACGGTGGAATCGGTGGACGATCTGACCTGGAAAGACGCGTTGAAAATGGGGCTGGCGCAGGCGCTGGCGCTGATTCCCGGCACTTCGCGTTCCGGTGCGACGATTATCGGCGGCCTGTTTTTCGGCCTCTCGCGCAAGGCCGCGACGGAGTTCTCGTTTTTTCTCGCCATGCCGACTTTGATCGTGGCGACCATTTATCAGCTCTACAAAGAACGGGCGCTGCTGTCGAACAACGATTGGGGTATGTGGAGCGTGGGTTTCGTCACTTCGTTCATAGCCGCATTCTTGTGTGTGCGCTGGCTGTTGCGCTACATCAGCAGCCACGACTTCACCGTGTTTGCCTGGTACCGGATCGCGTTCGGATTGCTGTTGCTAGGAACATACTACGGCGGACTGATTAGCTGGTCGGCGAGCTAACTGAACTCTTTAAAACAGAGGCAGGCGAATGATAAAACTCACGCCTTGCCCCTGATTGGAGACCACGTCCATGCGGCCTCCCAGCGCGCTGATTTCGTTTCTCACCACGTCCAAGCCGATACCCCGCCCGCAAATTTCCGTGACTTCCGGGGCGGTCGATAAACCGGGTTTAAAGATCATCTGAATCGCCTGCTCAGTGCTGAGTTCTTCACCCTGTTGCAGCACGCCGCACGCAAGGGCTTTTTGTTGCAGGCGCGTCATATCCAATCCTGCGCCATCATCGCTGAACGTGAACACCCATTCTGCTTTTTTATGCTGAAGCGACAAACGAATCTCGCCAATCTCCGGCTTGCCCAGAAATTTGCGCTGTTCGGGCGTTTCGATGCCGTGCGCGATAGCGTTGCGCAACAAGTGTTCAAAGGGGGCGGTCATCGTTTCGAGCACGCTACGCTGCAATATAAGCCCGGTGCCGAGCAGTTCCAGATTGGCTTTTTTACCCAGCTCTTTGGTCGTTTGGCGCACGACGCGATACAGGCGCTCGCTTACGCTGGCAAACGGCAACAGTGCCGACTTCGACAGGATTTGTTGCTGATGGGTCGGCGCTGCGGATGACGCGAACTCGGTCGCCACTTCGCCGTCCGTTAATTTGTCGATGGAATTGCGGATGCGGCCTAAA
>JBAZYW010000007.1:24893-26599 GCA_041659125.1 Gallionellaceae bacterium
GCTCAATCGCATCCGCAATGCGGCCTTCGACGCGATGGGTGAGCTCTCCCAAACGCATTGCACCGGCCATGCGCGCACTTCCCTTGAGCGTATGCAAAGTGCGCTGCAACTTGTCGCCCAGCCGAATATCCGCGCCGGACTGCTCGCGCCATGCTTGCAAAGCAAGGGCAATTTTGGGATAGAGTGTATTGGCTTCTTCTAAAAATAGCGGCAACAACTCCCCATCCACCTCGTCGCGCACGACTCTGCGTTCAAGCGCCGGAGTGCGCTTCATCTCTGCGTTGTGTCGGGACGTATAGCTGTCATCGCTTAACGTTGTTTCGACATCTGACACTGGCAAACTTTCCTCCAACCGTGCTCTCCCCAAACAGCCGATTTAACTCTACCGAGCTTACTGCGCGTGCATGCTAGCTTATCCCGCCGTTCGTGTCCTGCGTTTAACGGCCTATATATATTCCCGGGGCAGACGCTTGGCTGCGACGGTATCGCCCCACAATGCCGACATGATGCGCGAAGCTTGCCCGCTGTCGCCGCTGCTAAAGAAATGCTCCGAGGATTCACCCGCTATGCGCCCCGGCAGTTCGGCCTGAATACGATATTGCAGCTGGCGCGCAACGGCTGCACCGGTATCCACCAGTACGATATTGTCTCCCGCAACGTCGCGAATCAGCGGTATCAAAAAAGGATAATGGGTGCAGCCGAGAATGAAGGTATCCGCGCCGCGAGCCAGTAACGGCGCAGTATAGCGTTCGATCAAGTCGCGGGTTTTCGCGCTGGTAAGCTCACCCAGCTCGACTTGCTCTACCAAGCCCAAACAGCCTTGGGTGACAATCTCGACCTCTCCGGCGTAGCGTTCCAGCAGCGCGGCAAAACGCGCGCTCTCCAGCGTGCCGACGGTTGCCAGCACGCCGACCACGCCGCTTTGGGTGGCGGCAACTGCAGGCTTGATGGCGGGCTCCATGCCCACGATAGGGATGCTGAACTCTCTGCGCAGGCTCGCCACCGCCGCCGCCGTGGCGGTGTTGCAGGCGATAACAATGGCGTCCGCGCCTTGCCCGACGAGAAAACGGGCGAGGGTGTGCGAACGTTGCTCGATGTACTCGGGAGATTTGTCGCCGTAGGGCACATGGCCTGAATCGGCCACGTAGATGAGGCGTTCATGCGGGAGTGTCTGGCGAATGTGGTGCAGCACGGAAAGTCCGCCCACACCGGAATCGAAAACGCCAATCGCTCCCGAAGATTGCATCGTGGTTTAAACCGCCATCTGATCGCGCAAGAATTCTTCGTAGGTGCCGTGGTAGTCGTTCACGCCCTTGGCCGAAATCTCGATAATGCGCGTCGCCAGCGACGAAACGAATTCGCGGTCATGGCTCACGAACACCAGCGTGCCTTTAAATTCCAGCAGCGCGGTATTGAGCGCCTCGATGGACTCCATATCCATGTGGTTGGTCGGCTCGTCCATCAGCAGCACGTTGGGACGCGCGAGCATGAGCTTGCCGAACATCATGCGGCCCTTTTCGCCGCCGGACAGCACCTTCACGCGCTTCTTCACATCATCGCCGGAGAACAGCAGGCGACCCAGCGTGCCGCGCACCACCTGGTCGTCATCGTTCGGCCCGCGACAATCGACCATCCAGTCCATCATCTCAATATCTTTGGAGAATTCATGCGAGTGATCCTGCGCGTAGTAACCGAGCTTGGCTTTT
>JBAZYW010000008.1:0-26038 GCA_041659125.1 Gallionellaceae bacterium
ACATAGTCTGCAAGATGCTCTGCTGTCGCCGCGTCGTTTTGTTGAATGAGTGTTTGCGCATTGCCGAGATAGCGCGCCTCGTCTGCCTGTGCGCTGGCGGCTTGCTGGTCTTCGAGTTGTTGCAGCATGCGCCATGTGTTGCCGCTATCCGTTGAAAGCATGAGGGACAGCGTATCGCGTCCCTGTTCCTGATCGTTCAGCACCGCCAGCATGCGTCCGTCCGGCAAAGTGACTCCTGTCACGGCGGCATCGGGATTGCGCAAGGCGGACTTCGTCGGTGATGACCAGTGCTGTCCCGCGTCGTGTGTTGAAACGGTGACGACACGATGCGGTGCCGCCGCGCCGGAATAGCGCATCAGCACCTGTGCGGCTTGTGCGTTCTGTATCAGCACAACGGGTTGCAGGGTGCCTTGTCCTCCTGCGGCCAAACGCTGCTTGTCCAGCACGATGCCGTCTTGGTTTACCCGCAACAGCTCGGCGAATTTGCTGATGAACTCGTGATACACCGGCAAGCCCATTGAGCCGTCGCTGTAAATGAATGGTGCGCCTTTCACCAAAGTGCTGATGTTGATGAAAGGGGATGTGACCAAGCGCCGCGCCTCACTCCAGCTTGCTCCCTCATCGCGTGAGGTCAGCGTGGTGATCGAGCTTCCCGCCCATCCGCCTAGCGATACGGTGACGTAGAACATGCGCAATGAGCCATCCGGCAAGCGTCCCACAACGGGGTTGCCGAGTTTGGCGACGTAGCGATGCAGCGCGTGTTGCGTCTGCTCACGTGTTATTACGACTTCTTCGTTGCCCCATTGCGCTTTCAGCGGGTCGAACACGGCGCTGTGGATGGCAACATCTTTTGCGCCTTCGCGGCTGCCCGAAAACCAGAAGGCGCGAATACGTCCGTCTTTCAGTTCGATGCCGGATGCGGCATGTACCTGGGCAAACAATTTGGATGATGCGAAATGAGTTTCAAAACGGGCTGGCGCAGATGGCGCGACTGCGGGTGCGTGAGTTTGAAAGTTTGCGCGGGCAGGGAAGCAGGATGCTTTGTAAAAGGCACTCGCAAAAGCAACGAGGATCAAACCCGGAACGATGATCCGATGCAGGGTCTGTTTGTTCTGCATCAACGACAGCCTTCCGCAAGTGGCAGCGCGGGCAGTGTCTGCGACGATTCAACTAACAGTTCTTGGGTAAACAATTGCTGGAACACTTGGCCCTGCAATATTTTTTTGATTTCTTCCGGGCTATGCCGGCTGCGTATCTCCAAGCGTTGACCGATGATTTTGCAGCCTTCGCACTTTTCCTGTAACGGCACTTGCACTGCGAACAGCGCATATTTGGCAGACAGCTCGGCGACGCTTTGCGCTGGCGCGGAAAAATATCCATGCACTTGCGCACCCGGCAGCAGGAAGCGATAGCCCTCATCTACTGCCCTGAAATTGCAGGGTGTCCATACTTCTTTGCCCCGGGCGTAGCGCTGTGCTTCGGCGCTGAAGTTTCCCGGGGCGCCGTCGAGCGGACGCAGAAACGCGGCCAGCACCAGCAACACCAACAGCGCCACCACGTTGACCAGCATTCGGGTGCGGCGACTCCAGAATATCGCCAGTAGTGTGAGTATGCCGGTAACGGACAACAGCAACCAATAAACCGGCGAATATAGCTCTGCACCGGGCATCTCAAGTTGCAAACGCCACGATAAAAACGTGATCAGCGCCAACACGCTACCCGCAAATAATAAGCTCACCACAAAAGCCAGTCGGCTGATGCGCTGCCAGTTGAGTGCGCACAGCACTGCCAGTCCCGGCATTGCCTCCAGCAGATAACGCGCCGTGCGCTGGCTGGGGACGCTAAACACGATGAACAGAACCACCATCCATATCCACAGCATTTTTTCTGCGTCGCTCAGCACCGCACGGCGCCGGTAGGTGACCCAAAAAACCGCCATAACGGGGAACGCCAACAAGCCGGCATTCATCGGATAGCCAACCAGCAGCGCCCATATGCTGCTGCCGCCCCACAATAAATTGCCGAGATAACTGCCGCTGCGCGGATCGAATTTACCCGCGTTCTCGCCCACGATGAATTCGCGCCATACTGCCTGCGGGTCGGGATCGAACACGAACCATAGGCTGAACAAAGCCAGAGACACCGCAACGGTAATGGCGACTTTCCATGAGTCCTTGCGCAGGAATGTGTTCAACCGATAATCGCGCTGGTGCAGATACCACCAGGACAGCGCGAAGGCTACCGGTGCGACCAAGGCGAAGGATTTATACAACAGGCCGATACCCACCTCGATGCCCAGCAACAGCGGCACGACCAAGCGCGAATCGAATGCGCTGGAGCGCCAATACAGCAGCGTGAAAAACGGCAGAAAGAACCAGAATACTTCGGCGGGATTGACCAGAAACGGCCGACCGAAACGATAGGTGCTGAAGAAGGCCAGAAAAGTCAGTGCCGCGATGAAGCCGGTTTCCAGCGCATCGTCCGGCGCGCCTCCCTGATTTCTCACCAGCCGTTGTGCCAATAAAAAAACCAGCAGCGCGGTCAGCAGCGTGTAGATCACGCTCGGGTAACGCAGGTTCCACCAGCTCCATTCCTGTCCCCAATGCGTGGAGGCGATGCCTTGCCAGAACAGCAGCGGTGGTTTGGTGTTGCGCATGTTGTGCAGTTGCGATTGCAGCGGCAGTAGATGCCCGCTGCCGGCGGTCAGGCGCGTGATGTGCGCATAGGGGAACTCGTCGCCGTTTTTGGGGATGTGCGGACTATCCAGTCCGTAGAAATACGTGAATACCGCCAGCAGGATTGCCAGCACGTAAAAAACAAAACGCGAGATGGCTACATTAGGGAGCATCGTCGCCGGGTTTCGCGTGCGTCTGAGATGAGGGCAATAGCTTCACCCGGCCGAATGTCCAGATGTCGTTCAACACGAAATTCAGCACGCTGGTCAAAACAATAGCAATCAGGTTGGCATACTGATAATAGACATGGGGCGCAAGCAAATTGGTGAACACGAGCTGCAATGCAATGCTCAGCCAGCACGCCAGCGTGTATTGCCCGAACTGCGACAGCCATGGGCGATGGTGATGCTCCGTGCGATCAGACCAAGTCCACAGACGGTTCCAGAAGAAATTGTTCAGCGTAGCCAGAAAGATCGCCAACACCAACGACAGATTGAGGCGGATGTCTGTCTGTTGCACCGCATTGAAAATATGCTCTTGTGCGAAATACAGCACGCCGATGTTGACCACCGTGCCGGATGCGCCGACCGTGCCGAATTTCAAAAAGCGTCGCGACAAAATGCGGCGCAGCAGCGAGGAAAACTTCATGCGGAGATTGAAACCGGTCTTCATGCGGAGTGTTCCGCGTTCAGCAATTCGCGTGCCTTGCCCAGCACTTGCTCCGGAGTGATCTGCTTCAAGCATTGGTTGTCGCCGTCGCACGGCGACTTGCGGTGATTGTAGGCAGTGAGGCAGGGCGAACAGGATAGCGAGGTATAAAGGCAATGGATGTTAGGCGCCAGCGGGCTGTACAGCGCGGGGGTCTCCGGCCCGAAGAACACCAGCGTGGGCAAACGCGTCAGCGCGGAGAATTGTCCCGGTCCGCCGTCGTTGGTGATCAGCAGGCTCGCGTGATTGAAGATCGCCAGCAGGTGACGCACCGATTTGGTGTAGCCGGTAAGGTCGATGCAGTGCGCATGCGCGCAATGATTTACGATTTCCTGCGCCAGTGGCTTGGCATCCGGCAGGCCGATCAGGGCGACGGCATAGCCGTCTTGCAGCAGTGCCGCGCACAACTGTTTGTAGTATGCGGGAGGCCATGCGCGAATCGGCAAGATGCCGCCGTCGGGATAGACCAGCACCAGCTTTTTGCCTGCCAGCACGGGAAAGTCCGCATGCAATTGGTCGCCGACCTGCTGCAACTCGCCCTCGGCAAACTGCAACAGCGGCGGTGCGGATAGTTCGGCGGCGGCGGCTTTGGCAATGGGGGTGCCGCGCGATTCGATGGCGCTAACCATGGTCAGGAATTGCTGCGACAGATGGCGGTACGGGTTGTACATCACCGGGCGCGTGATGAAGGAACCGCGATACAACCCCTCCTGCGTATGCGGGTGAAAACCCACGCGAACCGGCGCGCCGGAAAGATAGGCGAAGATGCTGCTCACGCGCGAGAACAATTCGCAGTCGATCACCACATCGAATTTGAGCGCGCGCATGGTGCTCAGCGCGCTCAGCATGTCCGACACCAGTCCGCCCAGCGATTTGTCGCTGATCGTGATCACATGCTCACGCGGCATCACGCCGAGCAGATCGAGCACTTCGCGGTTTTTGGCGAACATCAGAATATGCAACTCTGCATCGGGATATTGCTGTTTGAGTTTGGCGAACATCGGTTGCGCCAACACCAGACTGCCCATCTCCGATAGCAGGATGATGAGTATGCGTTTGGGCGGAGTGGCAAGGACGGGAGAGCCGAACAAGAAATTGCGGAAGCGTTCGGTCAGGGAGAGCAGTGCGCAAATCGGCACACCGGCAATACGATCAACCGCACGTTGGAAATCAATGTTCAATGCTTCGTCCAATCACTAAGATAACTTGAGCACACTGCCCGGCGCTCAAAGCCCGTCAATTGGGCGCTTGGAGCTGCGGCATTATCGGTTAAAGCGCGGGATTCAACAAGCATGTGTAGGTCGGGTTAGCGTAGCGTAACCCGACAATCGGAACTGACGCCAAAGTGTCGGGTTACGCTACGCTAACCCGACCTATCTGCTGCCACACTCACCCCCTCGGATGATGTTTCGCATGCAGCGCTTTGAGTCTTTCGCGTGCCACATGGGTGTAGATTTGCGTGGTGGAAATATCTGAATGCCCCAATAGCATCTGTACCACGCGCAGATCCGCGCCGTGGTTGAGCAAATGCGTGGCAAAAGCGTGGCGCAGCGTGTGCGGCGACATCGGCTTGGTCAGCCCGCCTTGTTGCGCGTGCCTCTTGATGAGATACCAGAACATCTGTCGCGTCATGCCCGCGCCGCGCTGGGTGACGAACATCGCGTCGCTCAGTTGGCCGGACAGCAGCAGCGGACGCATCTCGCGCAAATAGCGCTGCAACCAATCCTGCGCCTCTTCACCCAGCGGCACCAGACGTTCCTTGCTGCCTTTGCCCATCACGCGCACCACACCCATGTCGAGACTCACTTGCGCCACGCTCAAGCCCACCAATTCGGATACGCGCAGGCCGGTGGCATATAACACTTCAAACATGGTGCGGTCGCGCATCCCCAGCGGCGTGTCCACATCCGGCGCATTCAGCAGTAATTCGACATCCTCTTCGGTGAGGCTCTTGGGTAGGCTGCGCGGCAATTTTGGCGTGGCGATCTGTAACGTGGGATCGACGCTGATTTTGTTCTGCCGCAGCAGGTAGCGGAACAAACGTTTGAGACTGGAAATGGCGCGGCTGGTGCTGGTGGCTTTGGCTTTTTGCTGTGTGAATAAATGCGCGAGAAAGCCTTGTAAGTCGGCGTGCGTGGTTTCCAGCAGCGTAATGCCGCGCTGCTTCTGCAACCACTCCGCGAATTTTTGCAAGTCGCGCCGATAACTTTCCAGCGTGTTGCGCGATAGCCCGTCCTCCAGCCACAGCGCATCGCAGAATTCGTCGAGCAGATCGGTGTCGTTCATCTATTAAACCGTTCGTGGTGAGCTTGTCAAACCACCGTTTTAACGGGCGCTGAACGTTCATCTTCATGCGCCAACAACCAACGCTTAATATCAAGCGCCCCATCATCCGCGCGGTGCATAAATCCGCCCAACCCCGCCTTGCTCACTACACGGTGGCAGGGGATCACGATAGGAATTGGATTGTTGCCGCAAGCCTGCCCCACGGCGCGCGGGCTTGAATACAGCAACGCAGCGAGTTCGCCGTAAGTCCGCACTTGCCCGCGCGGAATAGTGCGCATGGCTTGCCAAACTTTGAGCTGATGCGCCGTACCCGACAGCTTGAGCGGCAAGTCGAATTGAAAATCGTTGTCAGCGAAATAGGCTTTCAACTGCGCGCACACCTCTTTCGCAAACGCAGTACGAGGCAGTAGCTCCATGCTGTCCGGCGCAAGAAAAGTGATGCCCGTAAGAACATCATTCTCGCAATGGATACCCAGCATGCCGAAGGGCGTGCGCAGTTGAGCTTGATAAGGGAAAGTTGATTTCATTCTAACGGTTGTTCAAAACGCTATTTACTAAAGCGACATGCAAATTTCAGCGTAATAGTAAGGGGCTGTACGCTTTTGTGCGATCCCTGCTCGACAGCAGGGGTGGGCGCATTTGTCATAGGCGCAACTTCCAGAAATTCTTGGCATTGATTTCTTCTTGAAGAGCCGAGAGCTTTTTTTCAACGTGATCGTAGAGGGGAAGAACGTTATCCTCCGAATGTCCAAGTTTTTGTATCACGTCACCTGGTAATGCCTCCGCCAAGTAGCGCTCCCATATTTCAACGAATTCCAGAAAGTCTTGGTAGTAGGCTCTTGTATCCTCGTCAGCGAGCCAGTATTTGTCGGTGAAAAGGTCAAGAATTTTTCGATACAAGGGCATTAGCTCTTCGCGGAGTTGATTATTGTCGTACTCGATGATTTTCCCGAAAGGGGCATATAACTCTTCATGATTAAGCATGGGTTGCTTGGCTTCAGAATATGGAGCGCACAGCTCTTTCCATGCTTCGTTCGCCGCAGTAGAAACCTTTCCACGCACTTCGCTCATAGCCCTTATCCGCTTGCGGTAGCCAGCAATTGGCGAATAGAACTCGGACATCTGTTTTTGGATAAAGGTACTTCGAAGCTCAATCGATAACTTTCGGATACCGAAAATATAGACGACTAAACCGCCTACAAGTGCGCTGAAGAATTGCAGGAGCAGTGTTTCCAAGTTACGGTCTCCTAAGTGTCTAACAGTTGTTAAACGGACACGTCATATCAAGCAAGCGCGATATGCAAACACCTGCCTCGCGCTTCGCATCATAAAGTGAGGTTTCATGTTAAGCAGGATATTGCTGCCTAGCGTGCAACACGTTGATGATCTCAATGGCGGAAGCCACCACTCTGTAGATTACCAAATAGTTGGGATGGACGACTATTTCTCGTGTGCCAGCAACACGGCCAAGCCTGTAGAGGTAGGGATGAAAAGGTAACTGGGAGACGGCGTGCTCGATTGATTCTTGCAAATTTAATGCGGCAAGCAAATTGCGGTCTTCGATGTAACCAAGAATCTGGTCTAAATCTTGGCTTGCTGTTTCAAGCCAGACGACGTGCTGCATTTTCTTTTATCTTAGCTTCTATTCTGGCGCGGGCTTTTGACATGACTTCGTCGTGAGAAAGGCGCACTGCATTAGGCTGATCCGCTAATTCAAGCGATTTTTCTACTTTTGCGCGAAACCAAACCTCGTAAGCATCGGCTTCGTCAGTCGTGGCGAATTGAGATTCGATCGGTGATAGGACGGCATTCATGCCCGCATTTTAGGTGTGGGGAATACAAATTGCAAATAGCATTAAAAGTCCGCTCAACAATGACAAAGGGGAGCCGAAGCTCCCCTTTGTTTAATCGCATGCTTGCAGATTTAAGCAGCAGCCACAACCTTGCGTGGTGCCAGCTTTTCTTTAATACGTGCAGACTTGCCGGAACGGTCGCGCAAGTAGTACAGCTTGGCACGGCGTACATCGCCGCGACGCTTCACTTCGATGCTTTCGATCGCTGGGGAGTAAGTTTGGAAGGTACGCTCAACGCCTTCACCGGCTGCGACTTTGCGCACGATGAAGCTGGAGTTCAGTCCTTTGTTGCGCTTGGCAATGACCACGCCTTCGTAGGCTTGGGTACGCTTGCGCTCGCCTTCGATCACGTTGACGTTAACGATCACTGTGTCGCCGGGGGCGAATGAAGGAATAGTTTTACCCAGACGGGCAATTTCTTCTTTCTCTAGTATTCCGATTAGATTCATTTTGTTTCCTCTTGTTGTGCGGACGCTTGTTCCTGCTGGTACTCTGCCAGTAGCCGAGCTTCCTGTTTTGTAAACTGGCGTGCTGCCAGCAAATCCGGACGACGTTCCGCAGTTCTACCTAAGGACTGCTTCAATCGCCACTTCTCTATTTCGGCGTGGTGCCCCGACATCAATATCTCGGGAATACCCTCGCCGCCATAAACTTCCGGGCGCGTGTAGTGCGGACAATCCAGCAGACCGTTTACAAACGAGTCCTGCTGCGCCGATTCGGCATCGCCCAATACTCCGGGAAGCTGCCGCACCAGACTGTCTATCAACACCATCGCTGCCAACTCGCCACCGGACAACACATAATCCCCGATGGAAAGCTCTTCATCTACATACTGCCGAATCAGGCGTTCATCCACACCTTCGTAACGACTCGCCAGCAAAATCAAACCTTCGTTGCGCGCCAGTAATTCCTTCACCACTTCATGGGTGAGTTGCCGACCTTGCGGTGACAGGTGAATCACACGGCTCTTGGTTACTCCGCTTGCGGCCTGCGCTGCTTTCGCTGCGCTGATCGCCTGAGCCAGTGGCTCCACCAACATCACCATTCCGGGGCCGCCACCATAAGGCCGGTCATCCACCGTGCGGTGATTGTCAGTCGTGAATTCACGCGGATTCCACGTCTGCAACTGAAACTTTTGCTGTTCCGCCGCGCGCCGCGTCACACCGTAGCGGGTGATTGCGTCGAACATTTCGGGAAACAGCGTAACCACATCGAAACGCATCTCAGTAATCCGCTTGCCAATCCACGCGTATCACTCTTTCGTCCAAGCTGACCTGCTGAATAACGCTGGCGAGAAAAGGAATGAGCCTTTCTTTGCCTTCAGCATCGCGCACGCTCAGCACATCGTTCGCGCCGGTTTCAAGCAAGGTGTCTACCGTGCCCAGCACTTCATCGGAAAGGTTTATCACCTTCATGCCGATTAAATCAGACCAGAAATATTCTCCGGGTTCTTGCTCGGGCAAACTATCGCGGTGTACCGCGACTAACAGACCTTTGCATTGCTCGGCCGCAGTACGATCAATAATGCCGGGCAGCTTGGCCACTAAAACTTTGCCGTGGACATTGGCTTCCAGCACTTCAACCTTGCGCCACGGATGCTTGTCGTTGCCCAGATACCATTCGTCGTAGTCGAGCAGGCCATCCAAATGCTCGGTAAAAGTTTGCACCTTCACCCAGCCGAGAATCCCCTGCGCCCCGACGATACGCCCCATGACGACCATGGGGGCGAAAGCATCAGACTTTTGCTGCTGCACCAGCGCGCTTAACCAGCTTGGCTACGGAGTCGCTCAATTGCGCGCCCTTTTCTTGCCAATAAGTAACGCGGCCCAGCTCCAGACGCAAACCTTCTTGACCTTCGGCAGCCAAAGGATTGTAGAAACCCACGCGTTCAATGAAACGGCCATCGCGGCGATTGCGCGAATCAGCTACAACCACGTTGAAGAACGGACGGTTCTTGGAGCCGCCGCGAGACATACGAATGATAACCATAGTCAAAACCCAATAAAATATGTTTGGCCAAATGCCAAAGGGCGCGAATTCTACGACACTTTGTCCGGAAATGGCAAGCGGAAGAGCGGCTGGACGATCCGGGCAACAAAAAACCCGCAATGCGATTACGCATGCGGGTTTTTGCATATCAGGGATGTTTCCCCGAATTTAATTATTGGTGGTGATAGGTGGATTTGAACCACCGACCTCAGCGTTATGAGTGCTGCGCTCTAACCACCTGAGCTATATCACCGAAACTTGCGCAGCCTTAATATCGACCGTCGCTTCAAAGAGGGCGGGATTTTCCTGATTTTGGACCCGCCTGTCAATTGCATGGAACAAGCTTGAGTTCGCTGTCCGGAAAATCTTTGCGTAGCGCGGCGATTTGCGAAGACACGGAGCCCTCCAGGTGATTCAGCACAAACACCGTGTATTTTAGTTTGCTGGCGCGCTCGCCCAGCGTGGCTGTCTTCACTCCCTGCGCCCGCAATTTGCCCAGAAATTTCTTTGCGGCATCTTCAGTTTTGAATACGCCCAGAGAAATTGCATATTGCCAAGGCCCCGCTTCTTGTATGACGAAATAGTCTGCGACTCCGCGCTCTTTAAGCTGGGCGATCTTCTGTTCCACTTGGGCGTGGGTCTTCAGCGGGGCGATGTAAACCCAGTAGCCGTTTGCATACTCGACCAAGTGTTGCTTCAGCCTGTTTCCGAGTTTCATCGGCGCCAGCGCTTTTTCGGCACGCAGCAGGTCTGTTCCGGAGAATTCGCCCCACTCCATGCAGCTCAGTTTGCCCGACGGGGCGCTCGTCGCTACGGTCTGCGCAACGGGAATGGCTGCGACCACCGGTGCGGATGCGGAAACTGAAGACGCCGGTGCAGAGACCGCAGAGGCTGCGCTCATGTCGAGCAGCTTTATCTTGTCGGCATTGAGTGCCGCTTGCACCGGAGGATTGATGGAATCCACGGTCAACGCGCCCCCCCAATGCATTACGGCAAAAAAGATGGCGTTCACCAATACCAACAGACCCAATATCCACTTCATCATGCGCTTGCTTCCCCAATAATTTTTAATCCTTCCAGTACCAGATTATCTACACGCAGTACTGGTATGCCAAGATGCGGCTGAATTTGATCTGCCGCGCCGCCGCTCAATATGCAGGCGGCCGTTTCTTTCCCCTTCAGCAAAGCGTATTGGTGTTGGATCGCTCCCAGCGTCGCGTGCATCACGCCGCTATAAATCGCATCCGCCGTATTGCGCGGAAAATCTTGCAGGCGACCTTTCGCATCCGCCAGCTGGGCAGTGTTGTGCAGCAGGCTTTGCTGCATCAGTGTGACCCCGGGCAGGATCAAGCCGCCAAGGAATGCGCCCGTGTCCGACAGCGCATCCACCGTGGTCGCAGTCCCGCAATTCACCACCAGACAAGCACGTCGCATTCTTTGCCATGCCGCGATGAGCGCAGCCCAGCGGTCGCTGCCCAGACTGGCTGGGTTGTCATAAGCATTGCTCACACCGCACTGCTCGCTGCGCGCGGCTATAAATTCCGGCGTCGCTGGGTATCCGGCGCAGAGGGTGCGCAAGCGCTGCTCCATCTCTGCGCCCGCCACGTTGGAAACGATGATGCGCGCAGGGGCTGGCAATGCGGCAAAGTCATGTTGCAGTGCCATGCCCCCGGTATTGTCGGCCACGCCCTGATGTAGCCACACGCCGTTCTCGACATGCGCCCATTTACAACGACTATTTCCAGCATCGAGCAATAGCACTATGCCTCCCGCAAACTGATCTCGCCCGCATTGAAAATTTGCACGCCTTGTTGCGTAGCAACGCGCAATGCGCCGTCGTCCGTCACGCCGCGTACGATGCCGGCGACCTGTGTTCCATCGGGCAGCAGCATTCTGACTGAACGATCCTGATACACGTGATAACTTTCCCACTCTGCACGCAGCTGCGCGAAACCCTGCGCCGCGAATGTCACCAGCATCTCCGCCAGTTCTTGCAATAGTAGCGCAAGCAAGCGGTTCCGTTCCGGCAGCTCTGCCACGACTTGCTCCAGCGCGCTCACCGGCTGGTCGATACGCTGCGACACGGAAGGCGGCAGCCGCAGATTCAACCCGATGCCGATCACCACCACGCTGGGGCCCAGCATGTCGCCCTGCGCCTCGATCAATATGCCGGCCAATTTTCCCCGGTCGTCCAGTACATCGTTCGGCCATTTCAGCCCGATATTTTTCGTCCCCAATTTGCGCAGTGCGCGCATTATCGCGACCCCGATTCCCAAGCTCAAGCCGGACAAGGCGGATAGGCCTGATTCAAAGCGCCACAATAAAGAAAAAGTCAGCGCATTGCCCAAGCCGGAATGCCATGTCCTTCCCAGGCGTCCGCGTCCGGCACTTTGCCATTCCGCCGCCAGCACACTGCCGCTTGGCAAGCCTTGCGCCGCGCGTTGCAACAACATGGTGTTGCTGGACGCTGTGCTGTCTATTATTTCGATATGGAAGATTTCCGGTGTCTTGAGCGCGGCACGTACAAGTTCTGCATCCAGCCATACCGGCGGCTCGATCAGGCGATAGCCGCGACCGCGCACGCCGAACAGGGTCAGTCCATATTGTTCGATACAGCGCAAGGCATTGTTGACACTGGCGCGCGACACGCCAAGCTGTCGCGCCAGCACCTCGCCGGAATGAAACTCTCCGTCCGCCATCAAACGCAGCAAAGAAAACGTCAGCGGTTTTGGAGGGGCGATGGCGGACTCACTCATTGCGGCAAGTTATCATCGTGCCTGTGCGGGTCCAGATTCAGGAAAGCCATGATTTCTTCCTTGTGTTGCATGGCGTCCTTGTATCCCAAATCAATCAACGCACGGCAATAGGATTTATCGAATAACAGATAACTTACCAGATTGGCTCCGCGACGGCGCATTACGCCGACCGCACGCAACAGAATGCGAATAGTCCACGGCAAGCCGTTCAAATGGCGCTCGGCGATCTTCTCGATCGGCTGGCTGGGCGAGATCACCAAGACATCCACATGGCGCAACTTGATGCTGGAACGTATGTCGTCGGGTATCAGGCTGACGGTGTGATTGATGCGGTGCAAACGCTCCAGATCCACCTCCATGCTGTCCAGAAAAATGCTATCGAGAGCATGCCCGGCGATCTGCGCAATCGAGGGATATTCGTCGATTTTACTGCGCCTCGATTCGTCATCGTCGTCACCGCCGTGTCCCATGCCCACCACGAGCACGCGGTCTGCGCCCAGATGCAAAGCCGAGCTGATCGGCGCGAGCTGGCGCATCGAGCCATCGCCGAAATGCTCGCGATGGATATGCACCGCCGGAAAAATAAACGGGATAGCGGCAGAGGCGAGCAAATGCTGGATCTCGATTTGTGTCGGCACGCCCACGCGGCGCGCGCGCTTCCATGGCTCGATGCCTTCCACGCCCTGATAAAAAGTAACCGAGTGCCCCGATCCGTATCCGGAAGCCGTGATACTCAAGGCGTGCAACATGCCGCTGTTGATGCTTTCCTGGATCTTTGCACAGGGCAGAGTCTGCTCCAGCAATTCAACCAATGGTGCGTTGTCGAGCAGGGAAACATGATTTAATTTGTCTACGCCGAAGCTGCTCAGGATTAAACCTGCCAGCCAACGTGAACCGTTGTTCACTACCCCGATGAAGTCCGAGCGATATACCTCTGCGACATGGAAGTTCTTCCAGACATTGAGCAGATAGTTCACGCCCTTGCGGAAATGCGGTGCATTGATGGCCAGTGTTGCCGCATTCAGCGCGCCCGCCGATGTGCCGCAGATGATGGCGAAAGGACTATGCGAAGCGCGCGGCAAAAACTCCGCAATCGCCTTTAATACACCCACTTGATAGGCGGCGCGCGAGCCGCCGCCCGTCAGAATCAGCCCGATTTTTTGCGGCTGCATATTAAGCGGACGAGGCTAAACGTTGGGCGCAACGAGCGCGTGAACCGCATCAAGTGCATCCTTGAGGGTTTCTTCGGGCAGGCTGTTAACGAATCGCGATAGCAAATCCGCAGCTTCCGCCGCCTCCGGTGGCAAGTCGCTGGCATTGGTATTTGCCACCAGAACAGCAGCGGCTCCTACTACGTTTAGCAAGTCGGCGCGCTCCACCATCAGCATCTCCAATTCCTCGCGCAGCAAATCAACTTCCTGTTTGTTCATTTCCATCTCCTCTAGTGTGTTTTAACCCCGGCAACGGCCAGCGCGCTCATGTTTACAATGCGGCGCACTGTGGCAGTCGAGGTCAATATATGTGCCGACTTGTTTGCGCCCAGCAAAATCGAGCCTATCGTCACGCCTTCGCCTGCCGTGATCTTGAGCAGGTTGTAGGCGATGTTGGCCGCATCCAGATTGGGCATGATGAGCAAATTCGCCTCGCCCTTTAAACGCGAATTCGGGAATGCCTGCATGCGCAAACTCGCCGACAGCGCCGCATCGCCGTGCATTTCGCCTTCCACTTCCAGCTCAGGAGCCATCTGTTCCAGCAATTCGCGCGCATGGCTCATTTTGCGTGCCGAAGCATTTTCATGGCTGCCAAAATTGGAATGCGACAACAGGGCGACCTTGGGTGTGAGCCCGAAACGGCGCACTTCTTCCGCAGCCAGCAATGCCATCTCCGCGATTTGCTCAGACGTGGGGTCAAGGTTTACGTGCGTATCGCAGATGAACAGGGTGTGCTCGGGCAGCAGCAAAATGTTCATCGCCGCATACACCTGCGCGCCGGGTTGCTGGCCGATTACCTCGTCGATATAACGCAGATGGCGCAACGGTTGCGACACCGTGCCGCACAACATGGCATCGGCGGAATTCATGCGCACCAGCATGGCCGCGATCAGCGTATTGCGCCTGCGCATCTCGCGCTTGGCCGCATCCGGCGTGACGCCACGGCGCTGCACCAGACGATGGTATTCGGTGCAATACTCGCGATAGCGGCTATCGCTTTCCGGATTCACCAGCTCGAAATGTTCGCCTGCGCGAATGCGCAGCCCCAGCTTGGCAATGCGCTGCTCGATTACCGCCGGACGACCGACCAGAATCGGATAGGCGATACCTTCGTCCACCACAGTCTGCACCGCATGCAACACGCGCTGGTCTTCACCCTCCGCATACACTAGGCGTTTCGGGTTCCTCTTCGCCATATCGAACACCGGCTTCATCAGCATGCTCGACTGGTAGAGGAAGTGCGACAACTGCTCGCCGTAGGCGGCCATATCGGTGATGGGGCGCGTTGCCACGCCGCTGTCCATCGCCGCTTGCGCCACGGCAGGCGCGATGCGCGTGATGAGGCGCGGGTCGAACGGCTTGGGTATGAGATAGTTTTCGCCAAAGCTCAGGCTATCGTCGCCGTACACCGCTGCCACCGTATCCGACTGTTCGGCTTCCGCCAGCGCCGCGATGGCATGCACCGCCGCACGTTTCATTTCTTCATTGATGGTGGTCGCGCCCACATCCAGCGCTCCCCGGAACATATAGGGGAAGCACAGCGCATTGTTCACCTGATTGGGGTAATCGGAGCGCCCCGTCGCCAGAATCGCATCCGGGCGCACGGCCTTCGCTTCTTCCGGCAATATCTCCGGGGTCGGGTTGGCCAGCGCAAAAATGAGCGGGCGCGGTGCCATTTTTTTGACCATGTCCGGCTTCAACACCCCGCCGGCCGACAGCCCCAAAAACACATCCGCGCCGGCGATCACTTCGCCCAATGTGCGCGCGGAAGTCTGTATCGCATAGCGCACCTTGTTGTCGTCCATCTCTTCGGTGCGGCCTTGGTAGACCACGCCTTTGATGTCGGTCACGGTGATGTTTTCCATCTTCACGCCGAGCCCCACCAGCATGTCCAGGCAAGCCAACGCTGCCGCGCCCGCACCGGAGGCCACCAGTTTGATCTCGCCGATTTGCTTGCCGACCACCTTAAGGCCATTCAGCAGCGCCGCGCCAACGATGATGGAGGTGCCGTGCTGGTCGTCATGAAAGACCGGAATTTTCATGCGTTCGCGTAATTTGCGCTCGATGTAGAAACACTCCGGCGCTTTGATATCTTCCAGATTGATGCCGCCGAAAGTCGGCTCCAGCGACGCGATGATGTTCACTAACTTGTCGGGATCCAGCTCGTCGATTTCGATGTCGAACACGTCGATGCCGGCAAATTTCTTGAACAACATCCCCTTGCCTTCCATCACCGGCTTGGAGGCCAGCGGGCCGATGTTGCCCAAGCCCAGCACGGCCGTGCCGTTGCTGATGACCGCCACCAGATTGCCGCGTGCGGTCAGGTTGCGCGCCTCGGACGGATCGCGCACGATCTCCTCGCATGCCGCCGCCACGCCGGGCGAGTAAGCTAAGGCCAGATCGCGCTGGGTAAGCATCGGTTTGCTGGGCACAACAGATATTTTTCCTGCCGGGGATGTGCGGTGATATTGCAGCGCCGCCTCGCGCAATTGCTTGTCCATTACTTCCTCTGGGTTTGTAAATAATTTGCATGCGGATTATAGCGCAGCCCGCCGCTTCTCTATCCGTTACTGTTCTTTTGCCGGGGCCAACTTGAGCAGTTCAAATACACCAAGGTATAAAGGATATATAGGCCATTTGGCATATATGCTCCCTGCCAATTAGCCGGTAATATTGGCTTTTCTCATATATTGTGAAGATTGCAAATGGAAGCAAACACCCCGTTTAGCGTGCAATCCATGCTCATCCGCCAGATACAAGTCGAGGAGGGTAATACCCCCTGCTTTGCTACTAAATCAAGCTATGAGTGTTCAAACAAGCAATGCTGTTGGCGCCACGATTGTTTCGACGAGGCTCTCGATATCCTCTTGCAGAAAGATTAGTTTGATATGTGCACGATAGGGGCCGATTAGGAACATCCTGAGCCTTGCTCTCTTTTTCTGATGGCGAATCAGTAAGCATTAGGATAGTGTGTCCAAGCTAGTCTGGATACAATCCAACAGCATTGAAAATGCTCATGAGCTCGAAGTATCGGGCACCACATATCCATGGAGGTTGCCATGTTAATGAGTAAAATTCTGGTCATTTCTTTGTTGGTTCTCAGTCCTGCGGCTTTTGCGGGTGGTGTCGATATCAACCTGAATAACACTACGCTTCAATTTCAAGGCAGCGCTTCAGCGAGCGACTTCATTGAAGGAAATTCCGAGCTCCACGCCGGGCTATTATTTAACGATTTGAACAACATATTTGTCGATGCGGGGCTTGTAGTGAGGGGCGGCGGAGAAGAAGAGGCCGCTTCCGGGCCGATTGCGGCGGCGGGAGTAAAGGCGGTGTTCGGTTCGATCCACCGCGTAGCATCGACAACAGCAGAGTTCGGGTCGGCCATCGCTGTCGGTGGCGAGTTCGGTTACGCACTCCCGACTGTTGCTCCGGTCGCTATCGTCGTCGAGTATTTTTTCTCCACAAAAATCCTGACATTCGCGGATGCAGAGCGTTTTAACCAGTTTGGTTTGCGTCTGGAATTGATGGGATCGCCGCAGGCGAAAGTCTATTTGGGGTATCGCGAAATCGGCTTTGGCCTCAAGTCGGGAGGTAGTGCAACGCTCGACAGCGGCACGGTTTTAGGTGTGAACGCCAAGTTTTAATCCGGGGAAGGGGGGCGCAGAAGGCACGAACTTAAGCAAGCATCGGGCATATTTTTTCCTGTCTGCAACTGGAGTTCAAAGTCCGGCCAGCATTTTCTCCAGTCGCTTCACCGACACGATCACCGGCGTTTTCAACTCCTGCGCATACAAAGACACACGCAACTCCTGCATCATCCAACCGAAATCTTCCGCCCTCGCATCAACGTCGCCTTGCAAAGACGATAACTTACGCTGCCACACCTGCAGCAAAGGCTGCATCTGTGCCATGTTCTGCGCGTCGCGCGCGGGATTGGCGCGGAGCTTTTCCAAACGGACATTGATTGCTTTCAGGTAGCGCGGCATATGCTGCATGCGCTCAAAGGGCGTGCGTCCGACCCATTCTTTACCCAATAGCCAGTCGCACTGGGTGCGAATGTCCTGCTGTACCTGAGCGTGCGCCTTTAATCCGGGCAACGCCTTTTGCAACACTTGGTATTCCGCTAGCACCGCGCCGACCAGACGCGCAATTTCCTGCGCCACCAGATTCAGGCGCGCTTTTGCATCCTTGCAGCGCGCGGCAAATTCTTTTTCATTTTCCGGCAACGGCTCGTTCAGACTGCAACGGTCAAAGGTCACGGCCAGAATCTGGCGCTGCAAATCCTGTTGCGAACCGAAGGGCAGGAACTGCATCGCCATCGCCTGTAGCCCCGGCAAATTTTTCTCCAGATACTTCACTTGTTCCTTCAACGCCAGCATGAACAGGCGGCGCAGCCCCAAGCGGTGGGCCGCCTGCGCCTCGTCGCGCGTATCGAAACTGTGCAACGTTA
This sequence comes from Gallionellaceae bacterium, assembly GCA_041659125.1. Classification (GTDB taxonomy): domain Bacteria; phylum Pseudomonadota; class Gammaproteobacteria; order Burkholderiales; family Gallionellaceae; genus PALSA-1006. The sequence continues at coordinate 17,929 of JBAZYW010000008.1, forward strand.
CCGCATCGCCCTCGTCTACCAGCGCATTGAACACGGTGATGGTCTGTCCGGCACGGCTTTCTTCGCGCGTCGCTTTGAAATCGCCGAAGCTCCAGTCGGTATAACGCGCACCGCTGCTCTTGGCCTGCGGCGCGACACTTTTCGCCGCCGCCACTGGCGCAATGGTTTGTTTCGGCGCCCACTCGCCGCGCAAAGCGGCAAAGTTGCGCGACATCCCCAGCTGCCGCCCGTGCTCATCCACCACGCGAAAATTCATCAGCAGATGCGCGGGCAACTGTTCCAGACGAAACGCATCCAGCGGCACATCGAGCTGTTTCTGCTCGCGGATATAGCGCGACAAAGCCTGTAACAGCGGCGTATCAGAGGGTTTTACTGCACTGCAAAACGCCGCCGCAAACTCCGGCACCGGCACGCAGTTGCGGCGGATTTTTTGCGGCAGCGATTTCACCAGTTGCGCAATTTTTTCCGCCAATATGCCCGGCACCAGATACTCGCAACGCGCCGCCGACACCTGATTCAGCAATGCCTGCGGCACGGTGAGCGTCACGCCGTCGTCCGTTTTGCCGGGGGCAAAGTTGTAACCCAGCGCGTAACTCACATTGTTCATCAACAGCTGCGGCGGGAACTGGTCGGTAGTGATGCCCGCCGCTTCATGGCGCATCAGGTCATCTTTTTTCAGGTACAGCAACTTGGGCTGTTCGCGCTCCGCTTCCTTGCGCCAATGCTCAAACGCCGCACCGTTGTGAATGCCCGCAGGAATGCGCGTATCGTAAAAGGCGAAAATCAATTCGTCGTCCACCAGCACATCGGGGCGGCGCGCTTTGTGTTCCAGCGCCTCAATGTCGTCGATTAACTTCTGGTTATGCGCGAAGAACGGCGCCTGCGTATTGAACTCGCCCGTCACCAACGCCTCGCGGATAAATATCTCGCGCGACTCCGCCACATTCATCGGCCCGTAATGCACGCGTTTCTTGGGGTTGATGACCAGACCGTACAAAGTGCTACGTTCCCACGCCGCCACCTGCGCCGCCTTTTTCTCCCAGTGCGCATCGTAGTAATGGCGCTTGATGAGATGCGCGCCGACCTCCTCCAGCCACTCCGGTTCGATGCGCGCCACGCAGCGCGCAAACAGTTTGGTCGTCTCCACGATTTCCGCCGCCACTACCCACTTGGCTCCCTTCTTCGCCAGCACCGAGTTCGAGGCGATAAAGAATTTAATCTCGCGCGGGCCCAGATAGTAGGGTTCCCGATCCACGCCTTTGCAGCCGATGTTGCCGAGCAGCCCGGCCAGCAGCGCTTTGTGGATTTGCTCGAAGGACGCGGGCTGCTCATTGAAGCGCATGCCCATCTCCGACACCTGCGCATGCAATTGCTGATGCAGCTCATGCCACTCGCGCAGACGCAACGACGACAGGAATTTATCGCGGCATTCCGTCGCCCACAGCTTGTTGGTCTTCTTGTGTTTCAGTGCGTCCTGAAACCACGCCCACAACTTGATGTAAGCAAGAAAGTCCGAACGCTCATCGTTGAAGCGCTGATGTGCGGCATCCGCCGCCTCGCGCCGCTCGGCGGGACGGTCGCGCGGATCTTGCAGCGACAGCGCGCTGGCGATGATAAGTATCTCATTCAGGCATTGGTACTGTCGCCCCGCCAATAACAGGCGCGCGATCTTGGGGTCGAGCGGCAGCTTGGCCAGCTCTTGTCCCAGCGGCGTGAGTTGACGCCTGTCGTCGATGGCATTTAACTCCTGCAACAACTGGTAGCCGTCCGCGATGGCACGCGAGCCAGGCGGCTCGATGAAAGGGAAATCTTCCACCTCGCCCAAGCCCAATGCACTCATGCGCAAAATAACCGTCGCCAGCGACACACGGAATATTTCGGCATCGGTAAATTCGGGGCGCTGCAAAAAGTCCGCCTCTTCATACAAGCGCACGCACACTCCGCTCATCACCCGCCCGCAGCGCCCTGCGCGCTGGTTGGATGCGGCGCGCGAAACGTTTTCGATGCGTAACTGCTCCACCTTTTGCCGCACGCTGTAACGGTTGATGCGCGCCAGTCCGCTGTCGATCACGTAGCCGATGTTGGGCACGGTGAGCGAGGTCTCCGCCACGTTGGTGGCCAGCACCACGCGGCGCATGCCGGACGCGGGTTTGAACACACGATCCTGTTCCGCGATGGACAGCCGCGAGAACAGCGGCAATATTTCGATGCCTTTGTGCTGATGTTTGCGCAAGGCTTCGGCAGCCTCGCGAATCTCGCGTTCGCCCGGCAGAAACACCAGCACGTCGCCGCGCAATCCGCCGATGCTCAGCTCATCCAGCGCGCTGCATATCGCCTGCGCTACATCTTGAAGATCGCCTTCCTCGTTCTGCTGCGGCGGACGGTAGCGCACTTCCACCGGGTAGGTGCGCCCGGTGACTTGCAGCACCGGTGCGCCGGAAAAATGTTTGGAGAAGCGCTCCGCATCCAGCGTGGCGGAGGTAATGATGAGTTTCAAATCGGGACGGCGCGGCAACATCTGCCGCAGATAACCCAGCAGAAAATCGATATTGAGCGAGCGCTCATGCGCCTCGTCGATGATGATGGTGTCGTAATTTCTTAACAGCGGATCGTGGTGTATCTCGGCCAGCAAAATACCGTCGGTCATCAGCTTCACGCAGGTGTCGGGTGACACCTTGTCGTTGAAGCGCACCTTGTAGCCGACCAGACCGCCCAGTTCGCTCTTGAGCTCCTGCGCGATGCGCGCCGCCACCGAGCGCGCCGCCACCCTGCGCGGCTGGGTGTGGCCGATACAGCCCAGCACCCCGCGCCCCAGACTCAGGCAAATTTTCGGCAACTGCGTGGTTTTACCCGACCCCGTCTCGCCGCACACGATGATCACCTGATGCTTGTCGATAGCCTCAGCCAACTCCTCGCGGCGCGCCACCACGGGCAAGTCGGCGGGGTATTCGATAGCGGAGAGTTGCTGGATGCGCGCCAGACGGCGCTGCGCGGAAGGGGGGAGGGCTGCATTCATGGCGCGCGATTTTAACGCATCGCGCGCATATTGCTGTGGCATTCCTGTTGTTTTGAGCGATGGCGTTGTGGGGGTGAGGTTTCAAGATGCTCCTCCGTAGAGTGCGCCACAACCGGCATTATGCAGAGTGCTCTCATTTTGCATGGATGATTCCAGCCTGCCTTTCTAGATACGTGGCCCGACTATCTAGATAATGACTAGACCATTTGCATTATTGTGCTAGCCAATGCAACAGACTATAAAGCCCATTGTAGACATGATGTTATATCGGCTTGATATTCCACCCAATTTGTTTGAGAAAGAGAGTGCCAATTGACCTTTAATCTCACCGGCCACAAGCGACTCGAAGCGAGGTTGCGCATCGCCATTGCTAGGGTGCGGCAGAGCGAGGAGTACAGCACCGCGAATTTTGTTACAGCATCACCCGATGCTCAGTGGATGCGCTATGAACGCGCAAGAGCTGAATAACATTTCGTTACCGGACAGCAGTCCGGTATTGCAAGCCATTCTGGATGCCTTGCCGAACATCTACTATCTGGTAGATATGCAGGGCAGATTTGTCCGCTGGAACCAGAGAAGCATCAATGTCACAGGTTATTCTGATGCAGAGCACCAGAATATGAACGTTATCGAACTTTTTCGCGGAGCGGATTGTGAACTTGTTGCCAATCGCATGCGCGAAGTATTTGAAAAAGGCGAGGCAAGCGTAGAGGCAGAGTTGGCCACGAAGGATGGGCGAGTAATACCATACCTTTTCACCGGCACACGCATTACGATTGACGGGCATCCATATCTTAACGGGCTGGGCACCGACATCTCCGAGCGCCAGACGGTGGAACATCAGTTTGCCGATTTGCTGAATTTCAATCAAACAATTCTGGAGAAGTCGCCAGCGGGCATCTGCGTATACAGCGCTACCGGAACATGTGTTATGGCCAATGAAGCCTATGCGAAAGCAGTCGGTGGTGCGCTCGAGGAAGTGATGAAGCAAAACTTCCGCAGCAACGAATCGTGGCAGCGCAATGGATTGCTCGATCTTGCGGAGCTGGCGTTCGAAACCGGACAATCTATCAGGCGCGATATTGAATGGACGACTTCATTCGGGAAGCGGGTCGTGCTGGAATGCGCTTTCGTTCCGCTAACCGTCGCCGATAAATCACATCTTCTGGTGATTGTGAACGACGTGTCGGCGCGGGTGATGGCTGAACATGCGCTCACCGAATCAATGCGCCAACTGGAGAGGAAGGAGCAGGCCAAGACCCGTTTCCTCGCCGCTGCGGGCCACGATTTACGGCAGCCGGTCACCGCCGCGAGTTTGTTTGTGTATGCGCTGAAACTGACCTCGCCGACCCAGCACCAGAGTGAGTTGATCGAGCAGTTGAGTAACTCGATGACAACTTTTTCAGACTTGCTGGAACGGCTATTGGATATTTCAAAATTCGATGCCGGCTTGATCAAGCCTCAATTTACTTCGTTCAATATGGCGGAGATGTTCAATTGGCTGGAACAAAACTTCGCGCAGGTCGCACTGGACAAGCAGTTGCGCTTCCGTTTTTATTTTCCCTTGAGCAAGCCTTTGGCCGTACGTACGGACATCGGTCTACTGAAGTCTGTGTTGATGAATCTGGTCGCCAACGCGATCAAGTACACCTCGCGCGGCGGTATTCTGGTCGCCGCCCGAATCCACGGAGGCAAGGTGTTGCTGCAAGTATGGGATACCGGCATCGGGATTGGCGCAGAAAACCTCCCTCATGTTTTTGACGAGTTCTATCAGATAGCCAACCCGCAGCGCAGCCGGGAGGGGGGATTGGGGCTGGGACTGTCCATTTGCAGGCGCGCATCATCTCTGCTTGGCAGTGAAGTCGCCTGCCGTTCGCGCTTGGGGCGCGGCTCGGTATTTGAATTGAGTCTGCCGCTGGATAACGAATATCAAGCCTCCGGGCTATTGCCCGCCAACAGCGCTCCGAGTGAAGCCCAAAACGAACTGATGGTAAGCGGCAGGAGCATTGTAGTGGTGGAGGACGATGATCTGGTTGCGGCCGGATTGGTTTGTCTGTTGCGCGAAATGGGGGCTGTAGTTCGGCATTTCAACAATGCGGAAGAGGCGCTGAGACAGGAGGACATCGCCCGTGTGGATTATTTCATCGTCGATTATGCCTTGGGTGGCGCATTAAACGGATTCCAGTTTTTGAACGCCATACAACAGAGACAAAATAAGCCGATCCGCGCTGTCGTTATTACCGGAGAGACCGCTTCGTCGTTCATCAAAAACATTTCAGATAGCTCTTGGCCCGTACTGCATAAACCGATCAACTTTGCCAAACTCGCCCTTTGCCTGAGTTTATTTGCCGATACAGAAGGCTCTATTCCCGCGACAAGCGAACCGACAAGGGGGCTCCAATGATCCGCGTGTTGATTGCCGACGATCATGCCGTTGTACGCCAGGGGTTAAAGATGATATTCGCGCTTTGTCCGGACATCGAAGTGCTTGCGGAGGCGGTCGATGGCGATGGCATCATTCAACACCTTCGCGGCACTACGGATTTCAATCTGTTGCTGATGGATATGAACATGCCGGGTGTTAGCGGCATCGGTTTAATCGAGCGTATTAAAATGTGCCGCAAGACGCTGCCGATACTTGTGTTTAGCATGCAGAACGACCCGCATATAGTCGTTAGGGCGCTCAAGTCCGGGGCTTCCGGCTATATTGCCAAAGACAAAGATCCGGCGATCCTGCTTGAGGCGATCCGCAAAGTGGCCGACGGCGGCAAGTATATTGATCCAGTAGTGGCCGAACAAATGGTGTTTGAAGGATTGTCGAACGAGCAGAGCGTTCCTCATGCCCATCTTTCTGACCGGGAGCTTGAAGTTTTTCGCCTATTGGTTGTCGGCAAGGGAGTCAATGAGATCGCCGATCAACTCATTATCAGCAACAAGACAGTCAGTTCGCACAAAAAGAGGCTTATGGAAAAAATGCATTTCTCCGGCATGGCGGATTTAATGCGCTACGCTGTCCAGCGCAGATTATTCGATGATGTCAATCAGGGCTAACTGCACTCAGAAAGCTTAAATTTCCACCAGAGTTTCGATTGCTGCTGGTGACCACTGGCTGCTTTAGCGTGTCCTATCCGGCAAATAAGCCTCTGAGTTTAAACTTGGCTCCGCATAACAAGCCTCAATTCGATGTCCTTTACCCGGCTACGACTGGTAAGATTGCGTCCTTGAAAATTTGCCGGATAGCGATTTAACGCTATGTTGGCTCGAATGAGGAATTTGAATGACTGATATTGCTCCAATACAAGAGATCATTGCGGAGATTCGCGCCGGACGCATGGTAGTGCTGGTGGATGAGGAAGACCGCGAGAACGAAGGCGACTTGGTGTTTGCGGCCGAGTTCGTGACGCCGGAAAAAATCAACTTCATGGCCAAATACGGACGCGGTCTGATTTGCCTGACGCTGACCCAAGCGCATTGCGAGCAAATCAATTTGCCTTTGATGGTGCGCGACAACGGGTTATCTTTGGCAACCAACTTTACTGTATCCATTGAGGCAGCAAGCGGTGTAACGACGGGCATCTCGGCGGCGGATCGTTCGCGCACAGTGCAAGTGGCGGCGGACAAGAACGCCAAACCAACGGACATTGTGCAACCCGGTCACATTTTCCCTTTGCGTGCGCAAAACGGCGGCGTGCTGGTGCGTGCCGGGCATACCGAGGCGGGGTGCGATCTGGCGCAGCTGGCCGGGCTGACTCCCGCGTCGGTGATCTGCGAGATTCTCAAAGATGACGGCGAGATGGCGCGTTTGCCGGATCTGATTCCGTTTGCCCAACAGCACGGCTTGAAAATCGGCACCATCGCCGACTTGATCGAGTATCGCAGCCACAACGAAAAACTGGTTGAGCGCGTCGCGCAGCGCAAAGTACAGACGGCATACGGCGAGTTCGACCTGTACACCTATACCGATAAGACCACGCTGCAAACGCATCTGGCTCTGGCGAAGGGCGACATCCAGCCGCAGACAGAGACACTGGTGCGTGTGCATGAACCTTTGTCCGTGATGGATTTTATCGAACAGGCGAGTTATCCCAATTCCACCAGCGTGCATGACGCGTTGCAAAAGATCGGTCAATCACCCGCCGGAGTGCTGGTGTTGATGCATCATGCGGAGACGTCGGCAAGTCTGTTGACGCGTGCCGCGTCCAAGCCGGAAGCGCAACATGCGCAATGGGACCCGCGCAGCTACGGTATCGGCGCGCAGATATTGCGCGACCTTAACGTCGGCAAAATGTGTCTTATCGCCACCCCGCGCAAGATTCCGAGCATGGCCGGATTCGGCCTGGAGGTGGTGCGTTACTGTCAAAGCAAGGATGCAAAATGAAAGAAATCGAAAAAAATTTGAGTGGCACAGGCATGCGTGTCGGTATTGTGCAAAGCCGTTTCAATACTGTTGTGTGCGAAGGTTTGCTGGCGTCCTGTCGCACGCAGCTTACTCGGCAAGGCGTGCTTGACGACGACATCACGCTGGTGACGGTGCCGGGGGCATTGGAGATTCCTCTGGCGTTGCAGCACATGGCGCAGACGCATAAATTCGATGCGCTCATCGCTCTGGGGGCGGTCATTCGCGGCGACACCTATCACTTTGAAGTGGTGTCCAACGAGTCTGCACGCGGCGTGGGCGAGGTGCAACTGCATGCCGGCGTGCCTATCGCCAATGCCATTCTCACCACCGACACCGATGAGCAGGCCGAGGTGCGCATCAACGTCAAGGGGGCGGAAGCGGCACTGGTCGCCATTGAAATGGCGAATCTTTTGAAAGCGGTTATATGAGCGAACAATCAAGCAACGCCCCGGCCAAGAGTGCACGTCATCGTGCACGCGAATTGGCATTGCAGGGGCTCTATCAATGGCGCATCGCCGGTAGCAGTATCACGCAGATCGAAAAATCAACACGCGAAGAAAAGAGCGTCGGGCGCTATGACGTGGATTTTTTCGTTCAATTGTTGCGTGGAGCTGCCAACCAGCACGAGGCACTCGCGGAGAAGATCGCGCCGCATCTCGATCGTCCGTTGAGCGAACTCAGTCCCATCGAATTTT
>JBAZYW010000009.1:0-25788 GCA_041659125.1 Gallionellaceae bacterium
CAGTGTAGTAGGCTGCGTGATCTCCGGCAGCAACGAGCCAACGCGCACGCGCATTCCCGCCTGTTTGAGAATGGTGACGAGCTGCGCCACGTTTTGCAGATAGAACTGGTTGCGCGTGTGATTCTCCGGGATCAGCAGCACCCCGCGCGCTTCCGGACAAATCTTTTCCACTGCGTTCTGCATTGCCAGCACGCACAGCGGCAAAAAATCGGGATTGAGATTATTGAAGCCGCCGGGAAAGAGATTGGTATCGACCGGCGCGAGCTTGAAGCCGCTATTGCGCAAATCGACGGAAGAATAGAACGGCGGCGTGTGCTCCAGCCATTGCTTGCGGAACCAATGCTCGATGACCGGCTGCGCAGTGAGGATACGCTGCTCCAGCTGCAGCAACGGGCCTTTTAGTGCGGTGGTGAGATGAGGAACCATGATCCTAGAAACCGTAGTTGAACGAGGCGTAGTGCGCGTTCATCGTGGTGCAGGGCAAGGCGTGACGACGAGGAATGGTCATTCCATTCCGAGGAGGAGCAACGCCGCCATGCGCCGCGAGGGACGTACAATACGCTTCGTAGCGACGCACCTGATGGGTGAGCGTGGATAAATAACGAAATTCTTTTCTGTTCATTTGCTTGCGGCCTCAATGGAGCGATCAACTGCGGTTTTTAGGATGGTGAACCCACATGAAAACAGGCTGGCATTCTATCCGATTGCAGCATGTGAAATGAAACCGCACGTGCAGACAGGTTGGCTGAATGGATTATCCCGGTTGCAGCACCGTCGCCAAGCCACGGCGCAATTCTCCGGCAGACACAGGCTTATGCAGCAATGGAATGCCGCTTGCCAACGCCTCGCGCAACCGGTCAGGCGCCGTATCGCCGGTAATCAACAGGGCGGGCAAAGTGTCGCCCAACAATGCACGCAAGGCGGCGATGGCATCCAGCCCGGTACGCTGCTCGCGCAAACGATAATCGCTGATCACCAGATCCGGAGCTTGCTTACGTGCCAGCACCAGTGCTTCTTCAATTGATTCGGCCACCTCGCATTTGCAGCCCCAGCCGCGCAATAACTGGAGCATACCCGAACGCACGGCCTCATCGTCGTCAATCACCAGTACGCGCACATCGAACAGCTGCGCCTTGTCTTGTTCGACGCTCACCCGAGCCACGGGTAACGTCGCAGTGGCAATGGGCAAGACCAAGCGGAACACGCTGCCGCGATGCGGCACGGAAGCCATCGACAAGCCATGTCCCAGCATGCGTGCGAGCCCCTGCACGATTGCCAGCCCCAAACCCAAGCCCTTGCGACGGTCCCGTTCCGGATTGCCCAACTGATGAAATTCGCAAAACACCTTGCTTTGTTGCGAGGCCTCGATGCCGATGCCCGTGTCCCAGACTTCCAGCACGGCCTGACTCCCGCGCTTGCGGCAAGCCACCAGCAGCCCGCCGCGCTCGGTATAGCGAATCGCATTGGACACCAGATTGCGCAGAACCAACTCAATCAAGGCCGGATCGGACTGCACCACCAAATCTGTTTCGCGCGAATGATAGGCAAGACCATGTGCATCGGCCTGCGGTTCGAATTCCCGCTCGATCTTGTTGAACAAAGTCTGCAAACGAAATGCCTGCACCTGCGGTTCCACCACCCCCGCCTCGACACGCGAAAAGTCGAGCAGCATATTGAGCATTTCGGCGGAAGCCTCGCTGGCGGCGCATATATTGGTGAGCAATTCACACTGCTGCTGAGTCAACGCCGTGTGCGAAAGCACTTCCAGAAACAGGCCTTGCGCGTGGATCGGCTGGCGCAGATCGTGGCTGGCGGCGGCAAAGAATTTGGATTTGGCTAAGTTGGCTTCTTCCGCCTGATGTTGTGCCGCGACAATATCCGCTTCCATTTGCTTGCGTCCGGTGATGTCGGTGATGAAGCCGTGCCAGAGCACGACACCATCCGCCTCCCGTTGCGGCAGCGCATTGCCGAGCAACCAATGCACACTGCCATCGTCAAACTTCACCCGACACTCGTGCTGCCACGGAGTCAAGTCTCGTGCCGATTTTTGGATGGAGGCAGTGAGAGCATCGTAATCATCCGGGTGAATCAGAGAAAATATTTTGGACGCATCCTCGCGCACCTCTTCCGGGCTGACCCGGAATATTTCGCGGATGGCGTCACTGGCGAAAGGAAAGCCGGAATGTCCATCGGGATGCAAACAATATTGATAGACAAGCCCGGGCACTTGGCTGGCGATTTTCTGGATGCGGCGCAGAGCCTCTATCCGCGCATCTTCGGACTGTTTGCGACGTGCAGCAACGATGGCAAGCAGCACCACTACCACGATGGCAAACAGGAAGGTCAGGGCATAAACAATTGCATTGCGTCGCCACACCGCAATAATCTCATCGAGTTGGCGCGACAGAATCAGACTGAGACCCGTGTCACCCACATCCCGCACCAGAAAAAGCCGGGGCTTGCCGTCTTGGGCGGAGGGGCCGATGTGGCGCGTCGCCCGCCTGTCCGCTTGCGAATGCTCCCGGAATATCGTACTGACCTTGGCAATATTGTTGCCGAAAAACTTCTCTGGATTCTCTCGGCGGTACACAAGATCGCCATCGCGATTAACGATAACAGACATGCTGGCGGAATCGTCGGGGTTGATCGCCTGCAATATGCCGGGGAAAAATTTATAGCCCGCAGTAACACCCGCGATACCGAGAAATTGATGATCGGCATTGAAAATAGGGAGAGTGAAAGTAACGGCAGTCACACCAAGCAGATTTTTATCAGGTCGCGACATAAATAGCTTTGGCATCTGTCCACGGACGAGGTGAGCGGAAAAATACGGCTCCCGGGAAACATCCCTCCCGACGATTGCCGCATCGGTGGCGGCACGAATGCGCCCGTCGGCATCGGTCACCAGCAACGTACCGAGCTCGGAAATATCTTTTCTGTACTGGTCGAGCAATGCCGGAAATGACTTGCCCTGTGGAAAACGCTTGTTTGACTGCTCTACGGCAACCATATTCAGCAAATGAGTAACATCCTCCAAAGCTTCCGCAACCTGCACTTCAGCATTGCGGGCATGCGCTTCGAGTAGTCGGTATTCAAACTCCTGTGTTTGCCGGTACTGGTCATAAGCCACCCAGCTCAGGGTAGCGCCGACAATCAGCAACACAGCAATGGGAAGCACGGCGATATTCCAAAAAATATGCCTGCGGAAATTTGCGAGTAGACGGGTCATGTAAGCGCCTGATGCTGCATTGCTGAGGGCTCAAGCCGGAACAAATGTCAGCCAATCAGACGCTGGTTGCGTGCGGCGAACACGGCTTCTGCCCGGCTTGCCACCTCGAAAAATTCCAGTATAGCCTGTACATGCCTGCGCACGGTGTTATCCGAAAGATCCAGCTGGCGTGCAATGAGCTTATTCGACAATCCTTGGTGTAATAGATCGAGCACTTCGAGCTGACGTGGCGTCAGGCAGCGTTGTGCGGCGTCATGAGTTGACGGTGTCAGTTCGGAAAGTTCGCCGCGCAAGGCCAAATCAACTGAAGCAATAATTTTTTCCGCCGTCTCCGCCTTGGAAACAAAACCGGTGGCACCGCGCGCAAGCGCCAGGCGCACCGTTTCCGGCTCATCTTGAGATGACAACATCAGGATAGCGACTGACGGCCATTTGCGTTTGAGCAGCGCAATGCCTTCCAGTCCGTTCAGTCCGTTCAGATTGATATCCAGCAACACCAAATCCACTTTATCCGGCGCGCCGTCTATCGCCCCGCCCAATGAACTTGCCTCGAAAATCTCCGTGCCGGGCATGCCTGTGTTGAGCACCATTCTCAGCCCGGAGCGGAACATGGCATGGTCGTCGATTAACAAAATTCGGGGGGCAGTCATGGCGCGCATTAAACCACTTTGTAAAGATCTCCACATGGTCTTTTTGGACCATTTCTAACCTAGAGGATCCTGCGTAGAGTGTATCCATACAAAAGTCATATGTTGCTTATCAGGCTGCCTTAACTTGAACGTTATTGGCCGATCAACTCTACGAGTTATCAGTAAATTCACCATGGATACTTGGAAACACCAAGCTCTGCTCGACCAAGTTCTTCACGCCATCGAGCGTGATGATCTCGCATTGCCGACCCTGCCAGAGGTCGCACTCAAGATGCATGATCTGATAAAGAACCCCAATGCCTCCTCCAATCAGATCATAGAAGCGGTTTCCGGTGATCCCTTCATTGCCGCCCAGCTTATCAAGGCCGCGAATGGCGCGGCTTTTGCCGACAAACCCCCGGTTTATAACGTGCGTGTAGCCATATCCCGCCTGGGGTTTCGTCAACTGCACGACTTGCTGATAAACATCACCATGAACAAGATGTTCTTTTCGAACAATCCTATTCTCAACAGGCGCATGAAGACGGTTTGGGAGCATAGCCGCGAAGTGGCGGCCACGAGTTACGTGCTTGCTTCGCACCATGCGCATTTATCGCCCGACCAAGCCATGCTGGCCGGTTTGATACACGAGATCGGTGTATTGCCATTGTGCCTGCACATCGAAAAGACCCATGAGCAGATCAATGAAGAAACACTGAATGAACTGATTCAGAAATGCCACAGCACGATTGGATCAAGGTTGCTGAAAAAATGGAATTTCCCGCAGGGACTGATTGACGTGGTTGCAGAACACGAAAACCTATCTCGTGATCCCGGCAACATGTCGCGCGCCGACTATACCGATGTCGTTTCCATCGCCAATCTGCAAAACGGCACCAGCGCAGGCATGGTTGCATGGGGCGAAATCGCTGCGGCAAAAAGACTGAAGTTAAGCGCCGAAGAATGCCGAATATTCCCTGAACATCATGCCGGGCGTATTGCTTCGGTAAAAGGGATGTTGGGCATCACCCCCAATCCGGAAATCAGGGGAATTAGCTCCGCCCCTCTTCCTTCGCACAAACAAACGCTTGAATTACACCCTGAGCAAATTATTGCCGCACCCAACAAAAAAGGGGGGTGGTCTTCATTTCTGCCTTCCATATTTAATGACCGATAAACTTGGTGTGTGCACCATAAAAGTGGCTGCACCAGCCACATCTTCCCCGTCAAATATCTATACCTATTCCATGCTCACTAGGCCTTTTGGCATATTTACATCCGTGTCTAACTCATACATTATCCGCACGCGATAGAATCTGAAAGATTTTGAAAGGATTCAATTGATTCTGTTCAACTTAATTTTTTGGCCGCTTTAACACCACACACAGAAATGATAAAGAAGATACCCATCGATCAACTCAAGATCGGCATGTACATCAACGACCTCGATAAGGTTTGGTTGAAGCACCCGTTCGAGTGGCAATGTTTTGAAGTCGACAATGCCGACACACTGAACAGCATTCTTGGATCCGGCATCGCGGAAATCTTTATCGACACCGACCTTGGGGCGGACACGGATTCAGCGAACACAGGCACAGTCAAGCTTGAGGAAATCTTCTCCGAATCCTCCGCGTTCGTGCCGGATATCCTCATTAAACGATCTCCCACTGAAGAATTCGAGCGCGCAAAAAACTTGTATGCCAATGCCAACGCGTTGATGCAAAACATGATGCAAGACGTGCGCATGGGCAAGCAAATTCAGGTGGATAAATGCTTGCCGGTAGTCGACAATATTTTCGATTCGATGTTCAGCGCCCCCTCTGCCTTGTTGCCGCTGGCCCAAATGAAGACCCGCGACGAATACACTTTTCAACACTCGGTTTCCGTTGCCGCCTTGTCGATCGCATTTGGTCAGGTACTGAAACTGCCTTGCGCTGAAATCAAAGAACTGGCCTTGGGAGGCTTGCTGCATGACGTGGGCAAGGCAAAGGTGCCGGGCAAAATATTAAATAAGCCGGGGAAATTGGACGACGCGGAATACCTCGTCATGAAAACACATGCGGCAAACACTTCCGCTCTGTTAACGAACACCAAAGGCGTAAGCGAAATCGCCTTCAATGCGGCCTCGCAGCATCATGAACGTTACGACGGAACAGGTTATCCGTTGGGCCTGAAAGGCGATGAGATCAGTCTTCACGGCCAGATGCTGGCTATCGTGGATGTGTATGATGCGATCACCTCGATCCGCGTTTATCACAAGGGCATGCCACCCACCGAGGCATTAAGAAAAATGTTCGAGTGGAGCGGCTCACACTTTAATCCCAGATTGGTACAGGCGTTCATCAAGGGGATCGGCATCTATCCGGCGGGTTCCCTTGTGCGTATGGAGAGCGGGAAATTGGGCATCGTGCGCGAATTGGTGCCCGACAAGTTATTGCAACCCATAGTGCAGTTTATTTATGACTGCAAAAAAATGTGCCACATTGAGCCTTACACGGTAAATCTTTCTGCCGTGGATGACAAAATCAAATCTCACGAATCCTTTGAAACATGGGGAATCAATCAAGCCGTATGGCATACGGCAGAGAGCCGCTAATCAAACGCCTAATTTGAGAAATATCTAACCGGGATTCAGCCCAGTCGTTTTCTGGATCGGTTATTCAATCGCTCCATCGCCGCATCAATCCATTAGCTTTCCCGTTCGTGCCGCGTTCCAAAAGCTCAAAACACAAAGCAAAAAACAAGGGAGACCGAAGTCTCCCTTGTTTTATACATCAACTACTTTGCTGTTGTCTGACGGGTACTGCTCAACCCATCCTACGCCAGATCACCCTTGACGGGCATTCAATTAGAATGCTGTCGACAGTATGAGGTTCATCAAAGTCTTGCCGGCGTTTTGCGCTGTAGTTGCATCTTTCGAGCCGCCCGCATCGTATGCCGTACCGGACATCATGCTGTATGCAACAGCTACCTTCACGTTCTGACGCAGCTTGTAGCGAGCACCGATAACGATAGCGTTGTCAGTTTCGTTAGAGCCAGCCAATTTTGTACCTGTTTTACCGAAAGACAAACCGGCTTGCAGGTTCAGCACGTGAGGGATCACGCCAACGTCAGCCAAGATACCCATATGGCTCTTGGTTTCAGTACCACCGTTGTATGCATTAGCTTTAGATGCAGTCGATGCAGGAGCACTACCGTAGCTTCCATAGATACCCAGTGGCATGCCTGCAACTTCACCTTGTGCCTGAGCATCAATGATTGTCGCTTCGTTCGCGTTGGCATCAACAGCTGCCTGAGTAGCACCAGCTGAAGTTGGATCAACACCCTTCAGGCCATTGCCGGTGTAGTACTGCACGCCGAGACCCGTTTCAAAACCTGCGATGGTCGGTGTGAAAGCTGCACGAACGTAGGTAGCACCCAATCCGGTTGCAGTAATGCCCGAGTTGCTAGCCGCAAAACCTTGCACCCATGGTGTAACGGTTACGTGAAAGTCTTCGCTAACCACACCGAGAGTTGCACCCGAAGCAGCTGTTGCATTGGTACCGAGAAAGGAACCAGTAAAGGTTTGCTGGTTTTCAATCGGGCGACCGTTCGCTGTAGAACCTGTTGCGAACAAATCAAAACCGTACTGCGGGCCCAAGCCGTTAACGGTGAAAGGAACAACCAATGTCTTCATGCTGCCCAGATCATTCGAGAACACCAACTTCGTGCCTGCCAGACCAGCCGCACCGCTACCAATGGCGATCTCTGTCAAAGAACCGATACCTTCGGAAACACGACCAGCGGCGAAAAGAGAGAACTCATCGGGAAAGTCGATACGACCCAAACCGGAATTTTGAGTTTTTGTGCCAGCTACATCTGTGCCAGACTTTTTCTGAATACGATGTTGCAAATAAACAGCCATATTCAGTTCAGCTGGAATAGACAGGCCATGCTCGCCTTCGATTTTGCCTTGCGAACCCATCATGGTGTAACCGGCAGCCTTAAATGACTTACCAAAGGCAGACAAGATCGGGTAGGAGTTAAAGTGGCAAGCATCGCAAGCCATACCTGTTTGACGGGCAAATGCTGGAACAGCGGATGCTTCTGGTGCAAACGCGGCGGCTGCCAATACGCTTGCCAATGTGAGAGCTACTTTTTTCATTGCTTCTCCTCGAGAGATTTAAATAGAAATTACCCAACCAAGTATTTTTCCCGTGCGATTGGGTATCCAAACATCTTGCACAAGATGAGGAGGGATGCTAGCAATGCCTCTGTGAAGAATTTGTCAAGGAAATGGCAATTGTGTCAATTTTGCAACATTTGAAATGACGGCATGCTCATGGGCATCCCGTCATTATTCAAAAACTTCTGGCCAAATTCCCGCGTAAGAGCCAGCTTGCTGGCGACAGTACGCTGGCTCCTATTGTGATTCAGCCAAGAATGAAGGATTCGGAAATAAGCTATTTTCTCGGTGTGAAATCAATCTCAACCGTAGTTCCATGCCCTTGTTGGCTATCAATCGAGATGTGCCAGCCGTAACGGTCACATATCCGCTTCACCAACGACAGCCCGACACCGGCACCAGCACTTGAAGCCCCCTTAAAGTGATGTTCAAGAGCGCGCTCCAACACCTCTGGCGACATACCGACACCGCTATCCTTAACGATAAGTTGCCCTGCCTCAAGCCGAAATAAAACGGTACCGGATTGTGTGTTGAACAGCGCATTGCGCAGAACGTTGTCAATCACGATTTCAAGCAAAGGACGCTCGACCAGCAGGAGCTGTTCAGCGTTCAACTCCACTTCGATGCGAATCGGACGATCCCCGATCAGATGCTGGTGCTTGCATATACATGCACTCACCACCTCACCCGCCTTGCACGGCTGTTGCCCCGCCAAGGGGCGATATTCGTGCGCCAACAATAGCAGGGCTTCAGACATGTCGATCATGTCTTGAGCTGCACGTCTAATGCGCGCCACCCGTTCTTTTTGTTTTACGGAGAGTGTTTTATCCTGCTCTAACACTTCGAGCGCACCCAAAATAATAGCCAGTGATGTGCGCAATTCATGGCTCACGTCCGCCGTAAAATAATTCTCGCGTTCGATGAATTCCTGCATACGATGAAGATAATGATCAAAAGCTCGTGCCAGTTCACCTACTTCATCGTTACGTGTCAGCTTGGCCAGCGACATTGAATCACCCGGCTCAGCCCGAGCAACTTGCCCGACTAATCGGGTTACGGGCGTAAGGATGCGAACAGCCAACCACAGACCGCCAGCTGCCGAAGCCACGGTCATAAACAATGCAAAAAGAAATAGAAAACGAATGAACTTCACCTCTCGTTTATTCTGACTATCGGCATCAAACAGCATGAAATAGCGTACGCCATTTCTGTCGGCAACCAAAACGCGGTAATCGACCTCTCCTAGGTTGACTTCATGTCTGCCCGGAGACAGCGATTTTATTTCTGATGGAATATTCAGCGCCAACTCAGTTTCAGAAAGAACATAACCTTTGATGGAAACAGTATTGGGAGCCACGAATACCGAATCACGGGCATGTCGTTCGACTGAGTCCTCCAGTTCCGCACGCAAGGTCTCGTCCATGAGTCGATGTCCAAGTTCGTGCGCTGTAAAATAAATACCACCGGAAAACAGAACGCTTAGTAACGCACCGAAAAGCGCAAACACCAACGCAACACGAAAACGCAGGCTATTGCTCTGGCGCATCTGGGCTGACCACTTGATAACCAACACTGCGCACCGTGCGCAACAGTTTCCGCTCAAACGGCTTGTCGACGAGACTCCTCAGTAGATGCAGGTGCGCCCTGAGCGAATCACTATCCGGACGGGCATCGCCCCACACCGAGTGCTCGATCTCTTCTCGGCTGACAATGCCCGGGGAGCGCAGCATCAAAACCTCCAGTATCTTGTAGGGAATGGGGGGCAGCTCTATAAGCTTGCCCGCGCGCCGCACCGTACATCTTAATGTGTTGAGGCTAAGGTCTTCCACCACCATCCTTTGCTTTTGCATGAGTGCATTTCCGCGTCTAAGCAACACACGCAAGCGCAGCTCGACTTCACGCAACTCGGCAGGCTTCACCAGATAGTCGTCCGCCCCCGCCTCCAGACCAATGATCTTGTCCTCCAATGAATCGCGCGCGGTAATCATCAAGATCGGCGTGCTCTTACCGTGATCCTCCCGCAATTTGCGACACAGTGTGACGCCATCTATGCCTGGCAACATCAGGTCAAGCACCAGCGCATCGTATTGATTGACCCGTGCCAGATGCAGCCCAACGATGCCGTCTGCTGCCGCATCCACGACATGCCCCTTCGCTTCCAGGAAATCGAACATATTGGCCGCAAGATCGCGATTGTCTTCGATGATAAGTACACGCATACAAAATGGATCCCCAGAATTTCATGGAATAGTCGGCAAGCGCGCAATCTTACCACTAGAGCTTAAAGCACAAAAAACAAGGGAGACCGAAGTCTCCCTTGTTTTTACATCAACTGCTTAGCTGTTGTTTGACGGGTACTGTACTGCTCAACCCGTCCTACGCTAGCTTTAACTTACCAAGCCATTTCCAACAGGAATGTTGTCAGAGCTGTATCGGCACCAGCGTTGCTAGCTGCTGTACCAGAATACATACTTTGGTTAACGTGCACAGCAACGTTCTGTGTCAGGTCATAGACAGCCATCAGTGTGACAGCATTGTCAGACTCAGCAGCTGCGTTTTTACCGCCACGATATGCAGCACCGATATGCAGTGCATGTTGAATCACACTGTAGTCAGCACCAATAGTCATCGCGCTTATGTCGTTTGCACCACCGTTGTAATACGAAGCCTTAGGCACAGATGCGTAAGTTGCATAGATCGACAGATCTTTGCCGCCCACTTCGCCCATCGCTTGGAAGTCAACCGCAGTACCCTTAACGTCAGTCTTTGCAGTCGAACCAGTCCAAGGATCATCGAGGTTATTACCGCTCAATGAAGCTGCACCAATTTGCATTGCAAAACCTGCGATTGTAGGAGTAGCAGCTACACGCACCAGATTAGCACTCATTTGGATACCAGTTGCATCTGGTACATATGCAAAAGCAGGCGACCATTTGGATACGTTGATATAGCCCATTTCATGCACGGCCGCAAAAGCCAAGCCGGAAGCTGCGCCGGACATCATGCCCGTGTATTGCATAGCAGAAATATCCTTGCGGTGTTCTGCCCAACGGATACCGCGAGTCATACCTGTGCTGGACAGATCGAAACCGTAGGCAGAGCCCAAAGCGTCGGTCACGTAAGGAACTGCCAAGATTTTAACGGTGTCCAAGTCGAATACGACTGGTACCTTGATACCGGCAATGATACCGCCAGCTGGGCCGCCAACCATATTGTTTTCGTTCATGAAACCGATCTTCAATGCGCCTGCATCAGCCACACGACCACCGAAGAACAAGCTGAGTTCGTCAGGAATCTGCCATTGGCCGGAGTTGGTTGTCATGCCGGCAACCGCATCAGCGGCAGCGTCTTTTTGTGTACCTTTTTGGTAACGCGCTTTCAGCAAGATAGCAGCGTTCATTGTGTCAGGAATAGACAGATGCTCGCCTTCTACTTTACCTTGAGAGCCCATCATGGTGTAACCGGCAGACTTGAAAGCCTGGCCGAAACCATTCAGAACTGGATAGTGTTGTTGGTGACATGCAGAGCAAGCCATACCTGTTTGACGAGCAAATGCTGGAATAGCGGATGCTTCTGGTGCAAACGCGGCTGCTGCCAATACGCTTGCCAATGTGAGAGCTACTTTTTTCATTGCTTCTCCTCGATGAGTTGAAAGTTAAGTTAATTGTGTTGCCATAGCCAAATACTTCCTTTGCAGCTACGGGAACGGAAGATACTGATGCGATATGTCCATGTCAAAGCATTGCAAGAGAATTGTTGCATTTTTGCAACAATTCTCTCGGGGAGGATATTTTCAGCTCATTTCAACTTTAAAAAAGTTCATTCAGGCAATGGATTATTGCCGACAATATAAAGTTCTTTAGTTGATTGCAGCCGATTCAGGATTAGATAGATTATTTGGATTTACCCCAAATCGTCTGTTCCCAATAAACGTTGGATTACCGCACCCGCCAACATAAAGCCGAACAGCGGCGGCATATAGCTGATGGTGCCGTTCACCGCACGCGGGCGTCCTCTGCCCGTAGGCTCGGGCGGCAACGGGGCGCTCGGGTATTCGTCCGAGAATACGGTCAATACACCTTCGTAGACTTCCTCGTTGCGCAGTCGCTTGCGCATCTCCCGCGCCAGCGGACACATCAAGGTTTTGCTGATGTCCGCCACTTTGATGCGCGTGGGGTCGCGGCGGTTGCCCGCCCCCATGCTGGACGCCACTTTAAGACCGCGCTTGTAACTCTCCACCACCAGCGCGACTTTGCATGAGAGCGAGTCGATGCAGTCCATCACGTAATCCGCATCGGCAGGCACGAGGTCGTTGACGTTGTCGATGGTGAGAAAATCGTACAGCAGGGTGACTTCGCATTCGGGATTGATGTCGGCAATGCGCGCGCACATGAGCTCGGCTTTGGATTGGCCCACCGTGGAAAGTAGCGCGGGCAGTTGGCGGTTGATGTTGCTGACCACGACTTTGTCGTGATCGAGCAGCGTGATGCGTCCGATGCCCGCGCGTGCCATCGCTTCGGCACAATAGGAGCCGACGCCGCCTAGCCCGGCAATGAAGATGTGTTTGCTTTTGAGGCGCTGCAGGCCTGCGTCACCCAGCAGGATATGGGTGCGGGTAAATTGGGGTGGGATGGCGTTTGGCATGGCGCGGATTATACGGGAATGGTTTTGCAGGTCGGAATTCATCCGACGGGTTTATTTCAAATAACCAACGACGTCGGGATGAATCCCGACCTACGGAGCGCGGGCAATACGCTCAGCGCATTCGCCGTAGTCACCCGCGCCACTTCTTCCAGCGACACGCCGCGCAATTCTGCCAGCGTCTGCGCGATACGCGGTAAATACTGCGGCTCGTTCGGCAGTCCGCGCTCCAAAAACTCTGGCTGCATATCGGGCGCATCGGTCTCCAGCACGATGCTCTCCAAAGGCAGCGTGGCAGCGAGCTCGCGCAACTTGGTGGCACGCGCATAGGTCATCGCCCCGCCGAAACCGAGCTTGAATCCGAGCCCGATAAATTCATCCGCCTGCTGGCGACTGCCGTTGAAAGCATGGGCTATGCCGCCGCGCACTTTGTGTTGGCGCAGATGCTTGAGGACGATGTCTTGCGCGCGGCGGATATGCAGCAATACAGGCAGGTCGAATTCGCGCGCCAGTTTCAATTGTTCGATGAAGAAATGTTCCTGACGTGCGCGGTCGTAATGCTGTATGAAAAAATCCAGGCCGATCTCGCCGATGGCGACGGGGCGATGTTGCGTCAGGAATTCGTGCAAGAGCGTGAGGTCGGCGGATGACGCCTCATCCACATACATCGGATGAATGCCGTAGGCCGGGGCGCACTGGGAATGTTGTGCGCACAGTGCTCGCACTTTATCGAAGCTGGCACATGTCACTGATGGCACGACGATGCAGCTTACGTCCGCCTCTTGCGCGCTACGCACGAGGGCGGTTTGCATGCTGCCGAATTCGGCGGCATCGAGATGACAGTGTGTGTCGATGATCATGCTGGCCTTTTAAATGGCGGGCATGGCATGCCCGCTGGCCTAATGTTATTACAATTACGGGCAAGCACACCGTCAAGGGGCGGGAAGGATACCCTCCCCTTGCCTTACTCAAGCGCTAATTCGGGATTCGCGGTGTAAGGATCCAGCTCTTTCGGCACCGGCAATTCGCTCGGCTCTTGCGGGAAAGCACCGCCCGCAGTTTGATAACGCTTCAGCTGGTAAACATAGGCCAGTACTTCGGCGACGGCGGTGTACAGTGCCTCAGGAATAGTCTGACCGAGGTCGGTATGTTTGTACAAAGCACGGGCGAGAGGCGGTGCTTCAAGGATAGGGATGTTGTGCTCCTTGGCAAGCTCCTTGATCTTGGCCGCCATCAAATGCGTACCCTTGGCCACCACGACCGGTGCGCGCATGCCGTTCTCGCTGTACTTCAATGCCACCGAGAAGTGGGTCGGGTTGGTCACCACCACATCGGCGGTCGGGATCTCGGCCATCATGCGGCGTCTAGCCATCTCGCGCTGCATGCTGCGGATCTTGCCCTTGACCTGCGGATCGCCTTCGGTCTCTTTGGCTTCCTGACGCACTTCTTCCTTGGTCATCTTCAGCTTCTTGTTGTGCTCCCACAGCTGGAACGGCACATCGACAGCCACGATGATCAGCATGCCGCCCATGATAGTGGCGAAGCACACCCACATCACGCTGCCCAAATGCGGGATCGCCGTTGCCACCGGCTCGCTCACCAGCATCAAAACAGTCTCGCGGTTGTGCCAGATCACCCATGCGCCGATACCGCCCACCACCAGCGATTTGGCCAGGGCTTTCACCAATTCAACCAGACTATGCACGGAAAACATGCGCCCGATACCCGCAGCCGGACTCAGCTTGGACAAATCGGGAACCAGCGGCTTGAGAGTGAACATCCAACCGTTTAACAGCAGCGGTGAAAATGTTGCGACAACCAGGAGTAAAAGGAAGAAGGGCGCAAATGCCAGAAAGGTCTGCTGCGATAAATTATGCAAATGCGGCATCAAAGATTCGGATTTAAAAATAATGTCGGCATTCAAAGTCAGGCCTTCACGCAGCAGTTTGATAAGGCTTTGCGACAGTGATGCGCCCATCAACCACAAGCCCGCGCCGCCCGCCATCAATACGGTAAACGTGGAAAGTTCGCGCGAACGCGCAACCTGTCCCTCTTCGCGCGCTTGGTCTAAGCGCCGCTGTGAGGGTTGTTCTGTTTTTTCCAGATCGCTATCTTCTGCCATGACGGGTCACTCCATTGGTCATGGCTATTATCGGGATTGATGGGAAAATCAAATCGGTGAACAGCAGGGGGTTTGTATGGCTTTTAACTTAGAGTTCCACAGAGCCAACAGCCCCACACGTATCGGGGAGGGGATTGAAACAGATTTATTTCAGCGGAAGATTGAACTCAACCATCAACGCAGAGCCATTGCCCAAAAACTGTACTGCACTGCATACGTTGTAGAGAAGCGCGATACCACGCCCGTGGCGTTGGGTATCAGCGGCAATTTTACTGGCCACACGCTGGTAATCAAACCCGTCCCCACTGTCGCTTACCCGAATGCGTAAAACAGCGCTACCGCCCGCCTTGAGCTCTTTTTCCAGATTAAGCTGAATCTGTCCGCCTTCCGCATTGGCCAGACGCTGAGAGCGCTCTTCAAAATATTTTTCCATGCCGTCTTCATGGTGCTTCAGGCTGGAATCCAATTTCAGCAAGCCGTGATCCAATGCGTTATTAAACATCTCCGACAAGATCATAAATATCTCTCCGGCACGCTCCTTGTCCTGCTCTATCTGCTGCACGATGTCCAGCAACAAAGGCACCACATCCAGCTTCTTTATTTGATCCATGGCCAGCGTCAATGCAAATTGCCACACAACCTTTCCCTGACCCGGTTCCTGTACTTGTTGTTCCGGCGACGATTCCCGGCTGGAACCCTTTCCACGAAACTCGCATTGCGCCATCATCAAAGCGATGTCATCTCTGCCGGAAATCCGGTTCCCGCAATAGGCCTCGACCGCAGCGGTGATGTTTTGCCAGCGCCGGGACGCATCGGACGTTTGCGCCGCTTGCAACAAGCGCTGCAATCCGAATGGTTCACCGCCCGCATTTTCCAACTCAATCACGCCATCGGAAAACATCAGCAAGCTGTACTCATTTTCGTCGTAAGAAAAATATTCCACCGAAGCGTCAAATTGCTCCGGCGGCAAGATACCCATAGCCAAATGGCGCGGCTTGAAGTGGTGAACAGGCATCCCGTCACTCAAAACCAGCGGCGGCGGACAGCCCCCACTCCACACCTCGACCATCTGCCCTACCGGATCAATCGACACGAGGATTGCAGCGACAAAATGACTTACCGGCAGCGACTGCCAAACCTTGTTGTTAATTTCCTTGGCAATAGCCGAGATACTAAAACCCTTGCCCGTCATCGAATAAAACGGATGAATCATCGGCATCGCCGCCAAGGCTGCCGACAAGCCATGTCCGGTGCTATCCGCCAACATAAGATGCAAGCGTCCATCCGGCGTGCGTGAAATCGCGATCAAATCACCGCTGAAATTCTCGGCGGGTTTCAAATAGAAACGCACCGCCGGATCTTTAAGCTTATCCAGCGTGATCAGCTTATTCATGTAGCCTGCGGCGATGCGCTGCTCCTGATCCAGACGCTCAAGATAATCTTCTTGCGCCAATATTTTCTCGGCGAAACGCTGTTGCAGATCGCCCATATAATTCTTGTCCGGCTTGTGGGAGAACAGGGGAAGCAGCTTGCCGTCGCGCACTGAAGAATAATATTTTTCCGTCTTGGCGACTTGTCCGGCGCCGGGTTTGTAGCGCAACGACACATAACCTATCGGCTTGCCGTCTTCCAACAATAACGTGATGTTGGCATCGACCCAATAGTAGTCTCCGTTCTTGCGCCTGTTTTTGATTACCCCGTGCCAGGACTTGCCCGACTCGATAGTCTCCCACATATCGGTAAATACGCGCTGCGGCACATCGGGATGGCGCACGATATTGTGCGGCTCACCCAGCAATTCGCTTGCCGAATATCCGGAAACCTCAAAAAATGCTTTATTGCAGTAGGTGATAACGCCTTTGAGATCGGTCTTCGTGACCAGCACGGCGCCTTCCGGCACAACATGCTCAATATCCGATACAGGCAGATTGGTTCGCATCAAGCCACCCCGTTGGCATGCATCGCAAGTGCGCTCATTGCCCGATTCGGATGCACTTTCACCCAAAGGGGGCAAGAACAGCTTGGCTCCAATGAATTATTTGGGTTAATTACTGGCGACATCATTTCTCCATTTCATCCGGAAGATCAAACTCGACCACCACCTCGGAACCGTTGCCCAGAAATTGCACTTTGCGGCACAAGCTGTAAAGAAGCGCGATCCCGCGCCCATAACGCCGGGTATCGGCGACGATTTTAGTGCCCACATGCTGATGATCGAAACCGTCCCCGCTGTCTTTCACCCGGATGCGCAGGAATGAGCTTCCGTCTTCATTGAGCATTTTCTCCAGATGCAGTTGAATCTGTCCGGTCTCCAGATCGGCAAGACGCATCGCGCGCTCATCAAAATATTTTTCCATGCCGTCTTCGTGCTGCTTCAAGCCTGAATTCAACTTCAACAAACCGTGGTCCAATGCGTTATTGAACAGTTCCGACAGGATCATGAATATCTCTCCGCCATGCTCCTTGTGTTTATCGATCTGCTGCTCGATGTCCAGCAATAGCGGCACCACATCCAGCTTTTTGATCTGATGCATGGGCAGCGTCAGCGCAAATTGCCATGCGCCCTGTCCCTGCGTTTGCGGCACGGGCATCGCTTCCCGAGCGGATTTTTTGCTCCCGAGGAAATTAAATTGCGCCATCATCAGGGCGATGTCGTCATTGTTGGAAATCTTGTTCCCGGAATAGTCAGCGATCGCGCGATTGATGTTTTGCCAGCGTGTGGCCGCGTCGTCTGCGCGGGCCGCATTTATCAGACGCTGCAATCCGAATTGCTCGCCGCTCTCATTTTCCAGTTCAATCACACCATCGGAAAACATCACCAGACTGGCGCCATCGTCATGGTAAGAATAATATTCAACAGAGGCATCGAACTGGGTCGGGGGCAATATCCCCATAGCCAGATGACGCGGCTTGAATTGATGCTCGCATTCCCCTTTGCTGTTCAGGATAAACGGGGGCGGGCAGCCGCCGCTCCATACCTCGACCACCTGACTTTTAGCATCCACAGACACGATAATCGCTGCCACAAAGTGGCTCACCGGAAGAACCTGCCATACCTTGTTGTTGATTTCCTTCGCGATGGCGGAGATGGCAAAACCCTTGCCGGTCATCGAATAAAACGGATGGATCATCGGCATCGCCGCCAAGGCCGCCGACAACCCGTGGCCGGTGCTATCCGCCAGCAGAAGATGCAGACGATTGTCCGGCGTGCGCGAAATCGCGAGCAGGTCTCCGTTAAAATTCTCGGCAGGTTTCAAATAAAATTGCACCGCAGAATCCTGAAGCTTATCCAACGCGATCAGCCTGTTCATATAACCCGATGCAATACGCTGATCCAGCTCGTTGCGTGCTTGATATCCTTCAAGCGCTATCACCTTGCCGGCCAATTGTTGTTTTAATTCTTTAAGGTATTCCAGAAATTCATTGAACACCCGGGCAATACGGCCGACTTCATCGCCGCTCTCGATCTCTACACACTTGTTCAAGTCGCCATCCATTTCGATCGCCAGCATGGTTCTTTGCAGCCTGACGACCGTCCTGATTGCATTCCGGATAAACAACCAAACCAGAAAAAACAACGCCACTTGCAATATCACTTGCCCGGCACTTAGCCATAGACGCACGTTATTTAGCTCGGTGTACTCGCGTTCCAGACTGATTGTCAGACTCACCGCGCCGTTCACCGCACCTTCACGAACATGATGGCATTGCAAGCAATCGGTACCGTGAAAATCGTGTTCGGCTGCGAATGGCACCACCACGCGCAATGCCGGCCTATCCTTGCTGCCACGCTGTATTTGCACGAGATTGGAGGAGAGCGCCTTGCGCTCCAATTCGTCGCGCGCCTGCTCTTCCGGCAAGCCGATGCCGAATTGATCCTGCACCGGTTTGCCGCGCACCAGATGAAAATCCATGACACCGTCATGCCCCGCCATTTTCTTGAAATAGATAATGCGTGCCTGGGGCTGGTTGATGTTGCCGTTCAGCATCATCGCGTTTAGCCCCAGAAAGGATTGGGTGGCACTGCTGATTGCCTTTTGCTCGGCGCCCTCGAACAGTTTTTGCTCGAACACCCGCGTCACCCATGCTTGCGCGAGGATCAGCATCAGCAACAGTACGAACTGAATAGGCATCTGCAACTTATTGTGCAGGGAGAGGTTGTGCCACCAAGCTTTCATTTCAATCCTCAAGACTGGCGGTAGTGGAAGCGCTGCACATCATCAAAACAACTCGATTTCACCGCTCACCGGTTTGTCTTCGATCGTGTGCAGATACTTTGTTTCCTGCTCAACGATGGTGTTGTTGTGCAATGAACGCAAGCGCTTGACGCGGACTTTTCCCGTGGCAGGAAAGTACACCACCATGCGCGGAAATACATCGCCGACATCTTCCGAAGTCACGCGCAAGCCTTCGGTCGCGACATAGTCGCGCGCAAACTCGATATTGCGCAAACCGACATCGGTCATGTTCGCGATGATGCGTCCGCCGCCGAATAACTTGACCTCGAGATTCTGCCGGCTGCCGCCGTTCTTCATAATCTCATTGATCAGATGTTCCATGGCGAAGTTGCCATAGCGCGTGGACGCGCCCAGGCCCGCAGCCTTCCAGCCGCCGTCGCCCACCGATGCGGGCAGCATGAAATGGTTCATCCCGCCGACACCGTTGACACGATCGCGGATACACGCCGAGATGCAGGAACCCAATGTGGTGTAGATACCCTCGTCGTTCTTGGTGACGTAGTATTCGCCCGGATTAAGCCGTGCCGCATATGTTTCATGAGCCTCGTTCCATGCGCGTTTGATATGTTCAAAGCCGGGCAAAGCCAAGGGCAAGCGAGTAGTGGGAACAATAGCCATGGCCCCTATTTACCGAGAAACAGTTTTTAGGCTTCGGCAATCTCTGCTTGTGCCTCGGCCACCGTCGTCGCCATCACGTTAGCCACGTCATCGGCTTGAATGCCGACGATTTCCCAGGCGCGCGAATCAATGGGCGAGACATCGCCAGGATCAAGTGTGCGTATCTCCGCCATCAACGCCAGAATATTGGCGATATGCACCAACGCCACTTCGCGCGGGAAACGTTGTACAGACTGAATATCGTGATGAAATTCGATACACTCTTCCAGCAGCGGCGGCAGCTTCCACTGACGCGCCAATTCGCCGCCCACATGTGAATGATCAAAGCCCATGACCTGTCGCTCGGCTTGGAACACAGGCATCTCGTCCGCACTATCCAACACTAACAGCAGCGCTTCTTTTGCCTGCTGCGGCAGGCGATTGAATATCACCAACTCACCGATGTCGTGTAACAGTGCTGCGGTAAAAACCGCATCCGGGTCGCATTTGCGCGCCTGTTTTGCCAGAATGCGCGCCACCAGCGCGCAATACAAACTGTGTCGCCAGAAATGCTCCATGGACACCAGCGTATTAGGCAGACCATCGAACGAGCTTGCCACCGAAGTGGCCAGCGCCAAGCTGCGTATCTGGCTGGTGCCGATAACGGAGACTGCTTTGGAGACCGTGTCGATGGAAGAAGATAAACCGTAAAAGGAACTATTCGCCACGCGCAATAGGCGCACAGTAAACGAAGGATCCTGTCCTATCACCTTGGCGATTTCGGAGGTGGTGCTATTGGGATTTTCGACCAGCTGATTGATACGAATGAAAACATCCGGCAGCGTGACCAGACCGCCAACTCCCTGCACCAACTCAGTGATATTTGTTTTCATCGTTACCTGCCCACCGTAGCCGTAGGTCGGGTTTCAACCCGACATAATTTAAAGACGTCGGGTTAAAACCCGACCTACAAAAACGTACTCAGACAATCGTGAACAACTTTTTGAAATTGGCAATATCGAGAATCTTCGTCACCGTCTCATTGGGATTGGTCAGTGCAATTTGCTTGTTGGCAGCCTGCACACGCTCACGCAGCATCAACAACATGCCGAGCGCCGAACTGTCCAAATATTCCACTCCTGCCAGATTTATATTGATAGTCTGCACCTCGGCATCATTCAACGCAGACATATACGCCTCTTTGAAATCCCGATGCACGTTGAAGTCAAAGCGTCCACTCAATGACAATGTCGCCTGATTACTGCCTTTTGTTTGCCTGATTTCCATTTGCTGCCTCCATTAATCTAAAGCTCACGCATTTGCAGGTCGGGTTTGAGCGTAGGGCTTTAGCCCTGTACAACCACGGCCTGCCCCTTGCGGGTGCAACCCGACCTACAAAACCTTATGTATTAAACCCGATTAGCCATACCGCCGCCACTGATCAGTTTTTGCAGCACTTTTTGCGCCATTTCCTGTATCGGCACGATTTCATCCACCGCACCCACCGCGACCGCCTCGCGTGGCATACCATACACCACGCAAGTCGCCTCATCTTGCGCGAAATTATAGGCACCGGCCTGACGCATCTCCAGCATGCCGATAGCGCCGTCTTTGCCCATGCCGGTGAGCATTACTCCGATAACGTTCTTGCCCGCATTTTGCGCCACGGAACGAAACAGCACCTCCACCGAAGGGCGATGATGGTTCACCGGCGCAGCCTGACTCAGTTCCGTCATGTAGTTTGCGCCGCTGCGTTTGAGCAACAAATGCGAATGTCCGGGTGCTATATAGGCGTGACCGGGCAAAATGCGTTCATTCCCTTCCGCCTCTTTCACTGTGATCTTGCACAGACTATCCAGTCGCGCGGCAAAAGATTTGGTAAAGGCTTCAGGCATATGTTGCGCAATGACGATACCCGGCGCATCGGCAGGCAATCGAATCAAGAATTCCTTGATCGCCTCGGTGCCTCCCGTCGAAGCCCCCACCGCAATAATCTTTTCCGTCGTGCCGAGACGCGGCCCCAATGCAGGCAATGCCTCGCGCACTACGGGCGTGGTCGGAATACGGAATTTGCCGCGCGCCTGATAGGCTACGCGAATCTTTTCGGCGATAGTGTCGGCATAGTCATGCAGACCATCGACGATACCCATCTTGGGCTTGGGCAAGAAATCTACCGCACCCAACTCCAAAGCACGCAATGCCGCTTCGGAGCCGCGCTCGGTCAAACTCGAAATCATCAACACCGGCATCGGACGCAAACGCATCAATTTATCCAGAAAGGTCAGCCCGTCCATCTGCGGCATTTCCACATCCAGCGTCAACACATCGGGATTCAAGGTCTTGATCATCTCTCTGGCTTGCAGCGGATTGGATGCCGCACCGACCGCGTAGAGATCCGGGTAAGAATTGATGACCTCGGTGAGAATGGCGCGGATCAGCGCCGAATCATCAATGATGAGGACGTTGATCTTTTTTGCCGGGATAGTTCCGTTTGCCATTATAAAATCTCAATTCGTGAAATATTTTGTGTGCGAATTTTGCAGCGGCATCACCGTAATAGACTCCGCTGTCAAAACAACTCCACATCGCCCTGAATATCCGCATGCTTCAAGCGCGAGCCATATTCTGCTTCGCGCTCGATGATTGTATCGTTATTTGCATGGCGCAACTTCTTCAACATGACCCTGCCGCTAGCGGGGAAAAAATATATCTTGCGCGGGTAAATATCCAGCAAGGATTCTGCCACGACGCGGATATTCTCATTCTTCAAATATTGCAGGACAAAATCGACATTGCGTTCACCCACATTGGTCACGGTAAAGCCGCGCAACACGTTGCCGCCCCCGAATAATTTCGCCTCCAGATTGGAACGCTTGGCGCCGCTTTTTATCAATTGGTTGATCATCATTTCCATGGCATAGGCACCATAACGCGCTGCCGTCGCCACAGGGCTGTCGCCCTCGCTCTTGTTTTCCGGCAGCATAAAATGATTCATCCCGCCGAAGCCCGTCACCGGGTCGCGGATACACGCCGCCACACACGAACCCAGCACCGTGACCAGCACCATGTCGCGATTGGTGACGTAATATTCTCCGGGCAATAGCTTGATCGCCTCCATATCAAAGGTGCTGTCGTAATAGCGGTTGGGAGAAAGGACTTCTTGGTAGTCCGTGTGATCCGTCATCTGTCTTAGCGACTTTCCTCGGTTTTGCGTTGCATTTTGTGCTTGGGGGTCAGCTCATAAACCGTCTTCCCGCGCAATTTGAAATACTCGTCGGCATGGTGAAAACTTTCCGAGTGCCCCGCAAATAACAACCCGTCATTGCGCAGCAATGGCACAAATTTCTTCAGTATGTCGAGCTGCGTCTGCTTGTCGAAATAGATCATCACATTGCGACAAAAGATCGCATCCAGCGGTGATCTGACAGGCCAGTTGTTATCCAGCAGATTGACCTGGCGAAAAGTGATCATGTCGCGCAATTCGGACCGCACGCGCACATGACCCGCCTGCGCACCCGTGCCGCGCAAGAAGAAACGCTTAACCAACTCGGGATCGAGCTTGC
This sequence comes from Gallionellaceae bacterium, assembly GCA_041659125.1. Lineage (GTDB taxonomy): Bacteria > Pseudomonadota > Gammaproteobacteria > Burkholderiales > Gallionellaceae > PALSA-1006. The sequence goes on from JBAZYW010000009.1 coordinate 23,185, forward strand.
TCACGCGCTCATCGGGATACACGCCCTCCTTGGCGGTCTCCAGCACTTTCGTGTCCAGATCGGTAGCAATGATGCTGACCTGCGAGGCATCGCGCCCCAAGGCATCAATCACCGTCATCGCCATCGTATAGGGTTCCTCGCCCGTTGACGCCGCAGAACACCACAACACAATCGGATGCTTGCCGCGTATCGAACGCAGATCCTCCGCCAACAGCGGAAAGTGATGCGGCTCGCGAAAGAAGGAGGTCAGGTTGGTGGTCAAGGAATTGGTGAACGCCTCCCACTCGACGGGATCATTGTTTTCCAGCAGAGCGAGATACGCGTCAAAACTTTGGATTCCGGTTGCACGCAATCGCCGCGACAGCCTGCTATACACCAGCTCCTGCTTGGAGTCGCTCAGCGAAATTCCGGCATGCGCATAAATCATCTTGCGCACGCGGTCGAAGTCTTTCATGGTGAAATGAAACTCACGCCCGGCTTTTAGTTCCTTGCTATCGGTCATTTATTTACTCATTACCAAGCACAATGCAGGTCGCGTTGGCGAAGCGCAACCTGACACAGATTATTTAAGAAGCCGTCGGGTTATCCCCACGGAATATGCTGTGATTGTAGCGGGATACCCCCATCAACACACACTTTGCTTCACCATCCGCGCCGTATTGGCTGTTATACCCTATACACCTCAACCCCGTACAACCAAGCCTGTACTCTTATTCGCCAAGCGGAAAGTGGCAACCAGTTTCGTCAATTCCTGCGCCTGCTCCTCCATAGACTCTGCCGCTGCCGCAGCCTGCTCAACCAGCGCGGCATTCTGCTGCGTTACCTCGTCCATTTGAGTGATCGCCTGATTGACTTGCTCGATGCCCTGACTTTGCTCCATCGAGGCCGCACTGATCTCCGCCATAATGTCAGTTACACGCTTGACCGAGCTCACCACCTCGTCCATGGTCTGTCCGGCTTTGTCCACCAGCTCTGTTCCCACCTTGACCTTGTCCACCGAATCGCCGATCAGGGTCTTGATCTCTTTCGCCGCTGCTGCGGAACGTTGTGCGAGGTTGCGCACTTCGGCGGCCACCACGGCAAAACCGCGGCCTTGTTCACCCGCACGCGCCGCTTCCACTGCCGCATTCAACGCCAGAATGTTGGTCTGGAAGGCGATGCCGTCGATCACCGAGATGATATCGACAATCTTGCGTGAGCTTTCACTGATCGAAGTCATGGTATGCACCACCTGCCCCACTACCTCACCGCCCTGACGCGCTATTTCAGATGCCCCCGCCGCCAATTGATTGGCTTGCTTGGCGTTCTCGGCATTCTGCTTCACGGTCGAGGTCAGCTCTTCCATGCTGGCAGCAGTCTCTTCCAGGCTGGAGGCTTGCTCTTCGGTACGCTGCGACAGATCGGCATTACCCGATGCGATCTCTTTGGAAGCGGTGCTGATGGTATCAGTCGCTTCTTTGATGCGACTGATGACCTCGGTGAGCTGCGCCACTGTGGCATTGGAATCGTCCTTGAGCTTGCCGAAAGTGCCGTGATACTCGTTGGTGATGCGATCTGTCAGATCGCCTTGTGCCAGAGCGCCCAACATGCGCGCCACCTCCTGCAAACCCTTGTCCGAGGTCTCAACCAGATGATTGATGCCATCCGACAGATCGCGCATGAAACCTTCCTTGTCGGAAAGGTCGAGACGTTTGGTAAAGTCGCCGTTCTGCGCAGCGGTGACGATGTCACGCACCTCGCTCTCTATCTTCAATTCTTGCGTGGCATCGATCCACTCCACCGCAGTACCCAAGCGCTGGCCTCTTTCATTGGTCACCGGCAACACGGCCAACTTGAATGTGCGATCACCGATACGCACCGTTGCCTTGTGCAATCCGCTGAGATTCTGTAGCAGCCCTTGCTGATGTGACGGATTCTTGTGAAAACTGTCAAAACTACTGCCTAACACTGCATCTGCCCTGAAATGCGGCATTGCCGCACGCATGCTAAGTTCGTTCTCCTGAAACATCTTCTGAATCGCCTTGTTCAGATAAATGATCTTGCCCTCTGTGTTGGCTATGGCAACGTTAGCCGTGGAATTATCCAGCGCAGCCTTGACGCGCAATGCCTCTTCCGCCGTGCGCTGGCTATCGCGGATCATGTAGTTGATCGTGTCTTTCATGTTCTTGATCGCCGCCATCAGACTGCTGCTGTCTCCGATGCGCGTATCGACCGCGACGCTGAAGTCGCCCGATGCCACGGCATTCGCCACGGAACGGGCATAACTCGGCTCACCGCCGAGCTCTTGCAGCAATACGCGGATCAGCCAGATGCCGAACAGCACGGTCGCGATAAGGATGCCGACAGTGAGCGCGATATACAGCTCCAGCAAATGACGCGCTTCTTGCTCCAGACCATCTGCCAAATTGAACAGATCGGCAGAAAGAAAATCCTCCACCTCTTTCATCGCATCAATTTTCTGGGTGATCGCTTTGAACCAGTCGCTTGGCATGACATCGAACCCGCCTGTCGTCGCTTTGTCGATAGCGATCTTGCGATAGCCTTCCACCTTCTCGACGGTTGAACCGCTCAGCTTGGTGCGATAAATATCAATGGCCTCTTTGC